>JADLCO010000015.1 GCA_020847115.1 Pseudomonadales bacterium
ACGCACGCCCCACCCGCCCGGCACGGTCATGTGCTCGATCTTGCCCGGCGACGGCCGGAAATTCTGCAGCGGATCCTCGGCGTTGATGCGGCACTCGATGGCGTGCCCGCTGCGCTTGATGTCGCGCTGGGCCAGCTTGAGCGGCATGCCGGCTGCGATCTCGATCTGGCAGCGGATCAGGTCCAGGCCGGTGATCATCTCGGTGACGGGGTGCTCGACCTGGATGCGGGTATTCACCTCGATGAAGTAGGCCACGCCCTTCTGATCGACCACGAATTCCACGGTCGCGGCGTTGTAGTAGTTGGCCTCCTTGGCGAGGCGGACGGCCCACTTGCAGATCTCCTCGCGGGTGCGTTCGGTGATGCCCGGCGAAGGCGACTCCTCGATGAGCTTCTGGTAGCGCCGCTGCACGGTGCAGTCGCGTTCGAAGAGGTGCACGACGTGCCCCTTCTGATCGCCCAGCAACTGGACCTCGACGTGGCGCGGATTCTCGATGAACTTCTCGATGTAGACGCCCGCGTTGCTGAAGGCCTTCATCGCCTCCTGCCGCGAGGTGGCCAGCGCGTGCTTGAGGTCTTCCGGGGTGCGTACGATGCGCAGGCCGCGGCCCCCGCCGCCGGCCAGCGCCTTGACCATGACGGGAAAGCCCACCTTGGCGGCGATTTTGAGGGCCGTCGCGTCGTCCTCGACCACGCCATCGCTGCCCGGAACGGTCTGCACCTTGGCCTTCTTCGCCACGCGGCGCGCGGCTGCCTTGTCACCCAGCAGGCGAATCGATTCCGATGACGGACCGATGAACTCGATGTTGGAGTCGCGGCACATGTCCGCGAACTGGGCGTTTTCGGCGAGGAAGCCGTAGCCGGGGTGGATGGCGTCCGCCCCGACCATCTCGGCGGCTGCGATGATGCGATCGCCCTTGAGATAGCTGTCGGTGGCGGCAGCCGGTCCGATGCAGACGGCCCGCGAGGCCAGCTTGAGATAATCCGAACCGCGGTCCGCCTCGGAAAACACGCAGGCGGTGTCGATGCCCATTTCGCGGCAGGTGCGCATCACCCGCAGGGCGATCTCACCTCGATTGGCGACCAGGATGCGCTTGAACATGGATATCGCTTCTGCGGCGGCCGCACCGGCGCGTCTCCGGCTTCACCCGAAGCGCCGCCGCGGACCGCGAGGTTCGGGTCGTCAGTCAGGCTTGACCATAAAGAGCGGCTGGCCGAACTCGACCGGGTCCTCGTTCTTGACCAGCACCTTCTTGACCGTGCCGGAGACCTCGGCCTTGATCTCGTTGAACACCTTCATCGCCTCGACGATGCAGACCACCGAGTTCGGCGAGACCCGCGAGCCTTCCGTCACGAAGGGCGGAGAATCCGGGTTGGGCGTCGAGTAGAAGGTGCCCACCATGGGTGACTTGATCGCCACCAGGCCGGCGTCGGCATCCACGGCCGGAGCAGCCGGCGCCGCCGCGGGGGCGGCCGGCTGGGGCGCGTAGCTGTGCTGCGGCATCTGTTGGGAATACACCATGGAGGGGAAGGAGCCTTCCGGCCCGCCCCGCGCTCCGGCGCGCTTGAGCACGATCTCCTCCTCGCCCCCCTTGTAGGAGAGCTCGCACAGATCGTGCTCGGTCATGATTTCCACCAGCGAGCGTATCTTCTTCGGATCGACCACGATGGGCGTCTCCACGCCGTCCGTACCGGGTGCGGGCTACCGGCCCGGGTTCAGAACGGCGGAGTCCAAGTCCTTGTCCAGCCGCGTGAGCACCTTGCAGCCGCCGCGCGTGACCAGCACATCGTCCTCAATGCGGACACCGCCGATCCCGGGCAGATACACGCCCGGCTCGACGGTGACGACCATGCCCACGCGCAACGCCTCGGTGCTGCTCCAACGCAGCGACGGCGCTTCATGGATGTCCAGGCCCAGCCCGTGGCCGAGCCCGTGATTGTAGAATTCCCCATATCCCGCGTCGGCGATGTGACGCCGCGCCACCGCGTCCACATCGCACATCCGCTCCCCCGGCCGGATGGCCGCAATCGCCATCCGCTGCGCTTCCAACACCAGCGCATACACCTTCCGCATTTTCGGCGCGATGCTACCGATGAACACCGTGCGGGTCAAGTCGCTGCGGTAGAAGCCGTACGTCGCGCCCCAGTCCACCAGCAGCGTGCAACCCCGCTTCAGCTTGCGCGTGCCCGGCACCGCGTGCGGCAGCGCCGCGTTCGCATCGATCGCCACGATCGACTCGAAGGCCGGCGCCGTCGAGCCGCGCCGCTTCATCTCGTATTCCAGCCGGGCCGCGATCTCGAGCTCGGTCTGCCCGATCCGCAGTGACGCGAGCATGGCACCATAGGCCGCCTCGGCGATGCGCGCCGCCTTGCCGATCAGCTTCAGCTCGTCGGCGCTCTTGAGAATTCTCAACTCGCGGAAGACCGGCGGCGCATCCAGCAGCTTCACGCCGCGCAGACCCCGCTGCAACTCGGCCCGCGCCGCCACGGTCAGGTACTCCGCCTGCACGGCCAGGGCCTTCAGCCGGTGCGCAGCCGCCACCTGCACGATCTCCTCCAGCAGCGAGCCTTTGCGCAGCGACACCGGCGCCCAGGGCACCTCCCGCTGGATCGACGTGGCGAACCGCCCGTCGCTGATCACCTGCACGCCGGTCCGCGTCACCAGCACCGCGGAATCCTCACCCGTGAAACCCGTCAGGTGCACGTGGTCGAACCGGTTCGTCACCAGCAGCGCCGGCAGCTTGTGCCTGGCCATCGCCTTGCGGAGCGCCTGAATGCGATTGCGGTACACCGGCAAAGGAGTCGATCGCGCCATGTTGGTCCTGCCTGTCGGCATCTCGGAATCAACGCGCCCGCCGACGGCGGCGCGCATCCGTCGCAGCTACCGGCCCTTCGTCTTCGTCTTGGTTTTGGTCTTGGTCTTGGCTTTCGGCGCGGGCTGGGCTGCCGGCTTCGACGGCTTGGGTTTGGTCTTGCCAGCCACCGGCGCCGGCGCGGCGGATTTTTTGGCTTTCGCGGCGCTATCCGCAGGCGCCGCAGCCTTGGCCTTCCT
>JADLCO010000016.1 GCA_020847115.1 Pseudomonadales bacterium
CCCGGTCTTCCAGGGCTGGGTGCGGCGCTTGGTGTTGTGCAGCATCTTGGGCCGGGGCGTCAGCTGATCGAACTCGGTCCATTCCGGTTCGAGCCAGCCGATGTGCTCGGGCGGCTCGTGGGCCAACACCATCCAGTCCTTGTAGTCGCGCTTGAATTCGAACAGCTCGCCGAACTCGCGCTCGCAGTCCCAGTGCCGCAGCCTGGCGCAATCGAGCAGCATCACGCTGGTGGCGAGCTGCGCCTGCTTGTCCATTTTCTCCGAGCGGTGCCGACCCATCACCACCGCGCCCTGCATGTCCCGGGTCAGCAGCTCGTAGACATCCCCGACCGCAAACACGTCCGGGTCGATGACCACCGCGCGGCCCTGGTAACCGGCGAGCTGAGGCGCCAGAAAGCGCAGCGGCGTGAACGATTGCAGGTCGTCCATGCGCCAGATGCGGGATGTGCCCCCGCGCAGGAACGGCTGGCCCTCGCGCGCGGCCAGGAACGGATGATCCTTGACGTGGATGAACTCCACCGCGAAGGTATCGGCGTGGCGCGAATTGCGCTTGAGTGCATGGGCCGCCACCAGGGCACCCAGCCACTGACGTTCGTTGGTGTGGATGAATACCCCCAGCGGACCTGCCGCCGCACGGGTAGCCGATGCTGGCATCGATGCTTCAGACATGTTCGCGCTCGGGTCACTCTGCTTCATTTGAACAGGCCGCGACGGTACAGGCCCCAGAAGAAGGCCCAACCATACACCAGCGGCCGGCGCCGCACCTTGTCCGGAATCACGACCTGCTGCCCGCTGTGGCGTGCCAGCTTCCAGGCCAGGTAGTCCAGTCCGCCGGCAAAGGTGAAAAATGCCTTCACCAGCCGCACCAGCGCGCGCAGTTTGCCGTGCGCGGCGCGCAGCCGCCACGCCAGCCGCGCGCGCCGCCGGGTGGCGGCCGACAGGGTCGCCGTATAGTACAGCCCGGAATCCGCCTCCCACAGCTGAACGTCCCCGGGCAGTGCTCCCACGCAGCCCTGGGTGAGGCGTTCGTAGAAATCCCGACCCCAGGCCACCAGTTCGCCGGTGCGCGCACCGGCCTCGGCCCGCAGTTCAGTGGCATAGCTCGCCGCCAGCGCCGTACGCCACAGCTCTGCAACCGACCCTGAAGGCGGCGCCAGCGGCAGCGCGCGGCCGAGCAGGGTGGTCGCGGCCCGTTGCTGGAGCCGCGCCAATTCCCCGGCCAGGCGCGGATCGCGCGCATCGAGCAGTGCCAGCGGCTGACAGAAGCGGCCCCAGAAGTAGCTCTCGAAACTGCCCGGGCCGAGCCGCCGGACGAACTCCGCCAGGGTCACCGTGGCGTACTTGCAGCGCAGCACCCGCTCCCCGTCCGGGACTTCCAGGTAGTAGACGTTCGGCGGCAGCAGGCGATTGGCGACGGCCTGCCACCACGGCAGCCCGGCGCCGCCATAGCGGTCCAACAGCACATAGAGATCCACCAGGCCGTCGTGGACGTCGCCGCTGCGCAGACAGGAGCCGTAGAGCAGGACCGCGGCGATGTGTTCGCCGTGGCGGCGCCGCAGGGCCGCGCGCAGTGGCGCCAGCGCCCGGACGAGCTCGGCGCCGACCTCGGGTGACACCCCGAACCCGGTCACAGGCGCAGAAACCGCAGCGGGCCGGCGGCAACGACCCGCAGCGGTCCATCGGCGCGCGACACCTGCAGGATCTCGCCATCCAGATTGCAGGCGCCGTCGAAACTCAGCCGCAGTTCGCAGGCGCGATGGCTATGGTAGCCGGCCTCCGGGGTGACGCGCGATCCCGGCCGGCCGCGCAACAGCCCCGGAAAATTGCGCAGCAGACCGGGCGCGCCGGCCTCGATCAGGCTCAGCGCCAGCGGGCCCGACTCCCGGCCCCAGAACGGCCGGATGCCCAGAAACAGCCGCTGCAGCGTGCTCACCGCGAGGATCTGCGCATCGAACTCCCGCTCCGCCCCTCCGTCCAGGCGCAGCGACAAGGGCTGTGCGCGGCGGAACTCGGCCTCGCCGCGGGCGATCCCCCAGAGGCTGCGCACCAGACCCAGGCCGAGGCTGAAATCGTCGCGCAGCCCGCGCGCGTGCAGGGCGCGGTGGGCGTACTCGGTGCCGGCCATGATCAGCCCGGCGCCCAGGAACATGCCATAGCGCTGCGACCCGGCGCCCGCCTCCACCCGCAGCACCGCGCGCTCCACCACCGTCCCCGGCACGTGCTCCGGGGCATCGATCCAGCCCAGCAGACGGCGCCGCGCGCCGTGCAGCGAACCGCGGATGCCGACATCCCCCGCCGTCATGTTGGCGGTGCCCGCGGGCAGCAGCGCCAGCAGCGGCCGGCGCGCCGCGGGCAGGGTATCGAGCAGGGCGGCGAATACCGCCGCCGCGGTGCCATCACCGCCATTGATGGCGAGCAATTCCACCGGCTGATCCCTCAGGGCCGCGCAGATGGCCGGCAGCTCGGCCGCGGACCCGGTGACGAAATGGCGCACCTGCGGGCGCGCGGCCAGCGCCGCGGCGAGGCCCGCGAAGCGGCGTCGGTTGTGGCCGCTGCGGGGGTTGCTGATCACCGCGATCACGGGGCGGGCAGGTCTCGGGTCGGCCCCGGCTGGGGCTCAGCGCCCACCGGCACCCTCCCCCGCTGCAGTGCGCAGCGCGGGCGGGCCGTAGCCGAAACAGGGGTTCAGGCGCTCGGCCACCAGGGCATAGATGCGCGCCAC
>JADLCO010000017.1 GCA_020847115.1 Pseudomonadales bacterium
GCAACAGAGGCACCACCATGATCAGCGGCTCGATAGGATCTTGCAGCCAGCCAACGAAGCCAAACCCCCAGATCGCAGAAGTCGATGCGCAGATCAGCGGCACTACCACACCGGCGATGTTGCGCATATAGAGCACCAGCGCCAACAACAGGACCGTTGCGGTAATCATGAAAATGAAGATCATCTGGTGCTGATAATAGAAAACCCACCCAGTGAGCATCGGCTGGCCGGCGGCATGGACCTCATGGACGCCATCGGCTTCCGCCTTGATCAGCTTCTCCTGAATAAAATCGAAGACGGTGCGGTAGTCCAGGAGTCGTTCGATAAAGGTCGCCTGAATCAGCGTCGCCGTTTCATCCGCGGAGATCAGAAAAGTCTGGCTCGCCGGGGATTTCCTGACCCGCTCGCGAAACTGCTCGATCTCTTCGGGGGTGGCCGGCGCATGGTCACCCATCAACGGCTGGCTGTCGATACCTTCAGGTGTGGCCTCGGAGTAGCGCGCCTTTTCGGTGGTAATCGACAACACCTGATCATGATCGACGCCTGGGGTGAGGTCGATGTTGCGGGTCATGTTCCAGACTTTCTGCAGAGTCTCGGGGTTGTAGATCGTCTGGCCATCGGTCCGCTTCACCATGACTGTGACAGTGAGCGGATTACCAAAATTGGGATGGTCCTTATAGACTTGGACGAAAGGATGATTTTCGGGAAGCAGATCGGAAAAAATGGTCTTGAGCTCGACGTTACGCAACCCCCACCCAAAGAATGCAGTTATGGCCAGCATGACCAGCAGGGATGCCCAAACGTGGTGCATCACGAATTCCGAAATCCGATGGCGTAACGTTTTCAAGCAATCCCCCTTAAACCCCAGCGGTAGACTTTAAAATAGCCAACGATATGCTCGGCAATTGCTGAAGTGGGCCATCTGCCTGCGGCCTTATTGCGCGGCGTTCGCCCTCGGCTCGGCCCGCTTGTTGACGGGCTTCTGCGTTGCGCGCCCAGCATCTGTGGATGTCTCGATGCGCTTTTCAACAATCTGCCAAGCGAACGCTGTCCGCAGCAGATTATGGTTATGCAACTGCCTTATTCTCTTTGGACATGCCGCGGGACTCTACCACGGACCATTCCGCCCATCCACACCAGCGGCCAAAAATACAGGGAAATCTTTTGATTTACATGACGTTACCCGTCGGTAATGAATGATAACGACGGGGATATTAGCCGACCACGAGGCCGACACAGCCGCGGACTCGGGGTCATCGCCGAGGAAACCGGCAGCTCAAGCCGGTTGAAAGAATGTGCGGCGGCCGGCGATCCACACAAAGGAACCGCAGGCAGCGATTACCGTTAGGAAGTAGAACGCGTATTTCAGATAGGGCACGCGGCCCACCCGAAACGGAAATACCGAGCGGTAAGCCAACCCGGTCGCCAGGTGGCGCGCATTGATGATCCCGACATACCCGCCTTCCGCCACGAAAGGATATTGAACGTTCATCACCCCATTCGGGTAGTGGTGCATGGGCGCGTAAAAGATCGTCGCATCTTCGATCGCTTGCTCGCCCCCCAGATCCTCGTAGGTAGCCTTGATCCCGATGTCGTTGACATCGCGAATGATGCGGAAATCCAGTTCCATCTCGCGCAGTTCATCGCTGATGAAGTCGATCACGAATACCGCGCTACCCGTCGACGGAATGTCTTCACAGAACTCCTGGGTAGCTCTGCGTTCGGGAAGATAGCCGGTAAAGTGCGCTTTGTAGCGCCCAATCTGGATGACACAGAGGTCTTCCTCCATGGATACGCCGCCATGTGCAAAGCCAAGCAGGGGCGCCATTACCAGGATCAGCGCCGCAATCATCCTGGCGGCTCGTTGAAAGACGTCGCGATGCGGGGCGCCTGCAGAGCGCGCCGCGCAGTGCAGCCCAGGCCGACCAAGCGGACAGACTAGGGAATGCGCAACGCGCATCGCCGCCCGCGACCCGCCGCGGGAGTTTGTCGAATCGCCGGGGCGCCCCGGGCCAACCATCAGCCGCGCCATGGATGCGGCCCCATCAGAAGAACTTCGGCAAGATAGGGCCACCAACCTCTTGGTAGTAGCGACCGCCCCTGGCGTCTTCATAGAACAGCAACCCGGCAAACCGACTGTCCGGATCATAGATCAATCCGGTCATGCGCTGGGTCTCCCAAAGCGAGTCTTCGGCCCTCAATACCACATCGATGCTCTGCCCAGGCGCGATGACCGACACGGAGGGATGCAGGCTGTCGCCGGCGACCAGCTCTTCCCCCTCCATCACCCTGGCGCCGGACACCGGGCCGTTGAGGAAGCGGATGTTGGCGGTGATGAACTCCTTGATGGACAAGGGTTGGTCGCCATGGTTGGTCAGGTTCATCCGCATGGTCAGACTGCGCCCGGCCAGTTCATAGTTGGCGTTCTCTACCGCTACGCTCAGCGGCCCCTTGGGAATCGGCGCTCCTTCCACCTTTACCTTGCCGGTCTGCAGGGGGATGGTGACCGGGTAGCGGTGCTCAGCCCAGAGATAGCCGCCCAGGATCAGCACCATGGTCGCGGTAAAAAAGAACCCGCCAACCAGGAAATCCCTCTTGGTGATCACGGCGTTGGCTTGTTCGGGCCCGAGATTGCGCACCCGCATGTAACGGGGAATGAACAATTCCGGCTTGGTGAGCCAATAGACCAGAAACGCCACTCCCATGGCAATCCACACCAGATGCCAGCCGACCACAGCCTTGAGGCCAACGCTTTCGAGATCGACGGTGTCACCGGTCAAGGTGGTGACCTCATTGGTGAAGGCCGCCGCGGTTGCGGAGGGCTCGATTTCCACCCAGGTGCCCTTGCCCACCAGGGTTCCCGCGTCCTTGACATTGAGCAGCGGGTGGATGTGGTAGCGTCCGGGAATTCGCGCCCGTACCACGATCTTGAATTCATAGACCTTGCTCTGCTCGAACGCCGTCGAGCGGATCATGGGAACCCCGTTGACCTCGGAATACACCCGGATGAACTTGGGTCCGGGCGTGCCGATATTCAGAAAGACCGTATCGGTAATCGACGGTAATTGCTCCGGCCACAGTTCGGAGGGGATGAACTTGCCGGTCATTACGATGGTGTCCCCCACTTTGGCCCGCGTCGGGGAAACACTGATGTCGAACCAGTGCAGGGTGCGCATCCGCATGCTGGCAAGCTGGGCGCGCTCGCCGTGCGCCCCGGCATCCACCGAGAACGTCAGCAGGCTTACCGCAAAGAAGCCCAATAGCCCCCAGGCCGCAATCGAATTGGTCTGCCGCATCATTTTCATGGTCATCGCAGTCATCGTCATGGCACTACTCAGACAATGCGCCGCACATAGCGGCCAGCCAGGTTGTAAATCGCTGTCCCAAGCAACAGAAACAGAGAATAGGTGACGACCGCGACAAAGGCCGAAAATACCGCGGTCAATGGCGTCACCGAGCCACCAAAGGTGCGCAGCGTGGATTCCTCGATGATCCGCAGATACTCCGGGGTGGTGGTGCGGATGTACTGATAACCCATCAGATCCGACAACGAAACCAAGGTCCCGCTGTATTCGACCGGAACCTTGTAGGCGGCAAACAGCGGCCAGTTGATCGGCCAGATCAGCGCCCCGAACAGAAAGGGACCGGCAAACGCCGAGGCCGTGAGGCTGCGCGTCAGCAGCAGCGTGCAGTCGAGCAGAATGCCTAGCCCGATGTACGTGGACGGAAACGTGAACGTCATCGGGAAATCGGTGAACTGCCCGAAGTTGAAATAGCGGCTCACCCAGGAAACCAGGCACAGCAAGGTGGTGACCGCAGTGGCGATGATGGGCAACCGAAAGGCCTTCCAGATGGGATAGACGAACGCCGCAATGAACATCATCAAGGACATGGGAGTGATCAGGGGCCACCAGCGGCGATCCCGCCAGTCGATCCAGTAATCCCAATCCCCCGCGGTCAATGCGTAGTGAATCGAAATCCCCAACGCGAGAAAGCTGAACAACACGACGATCAGGATGCCGTCGAAGCGCCGGTAGTATCGCCGCGCGCTCGGGTTGTCCAAAACCGAGAGGTCATAGTACCCGGCGGGATCGGTAATCTTGGAAGCAGGGAGCGCGATATTGGCCATGGGGTTCACCTAGGACGCTGGGGACCGTTCGCAGTCAGCCCGACGGGCTGATCCCGAACTGCGCATCAACACATTGAAGAAAGTGGAAGTGGTTGCGCCGCGCGAAAAAAAGAGCGCCCCTGCCGGCCAAGGGCGCTCATCGCAAGGCGAATCCGGCTCAGCCGTTGGGCACGATGCAGTCGCGGCCCGACGTCACCACCGCAATCAGCTGTGCCATGCGCTGGATGATCTGCACGGCGAGCGGACCGAGGAAGAACAGCGACCAACCCAGGACGACGAAGCCCCAGTGGATCGGCGCCGCGAACAGCTCCTCGGCATAAAAGAAAGTATGCCCCCACTCGTTGAAGCCGTAATTGGGCATGATCATGAAAATGCCGCACACCACCCCGAGGAACGGAATTGAAACGCGGTTCATGAACGCCGGGATGCGGGTATGAGCCCAGATGAAGGTCGGGATCAAGATCGCGGTCAGCAGCGGCAACGAGAAATAGAAGATCACGATGTGGGTCGGGGTGAAATCGGTATCCCGGATGGCCACCTGGTGCCAGGCCGCATCGGATTCCACCGCCAGTGCCGCGATCATGGCCGCCCAAATGCCAAGGACGGTAAAGACCCCGAGCAAGGTGAAATAGCGCTTCAGTTCAACCTGGGGGGTGATGGTCGAGACATCCCTGACCCGCGTCACCCACATATAAATGGAGCCGAACACCATGACGCTGCCCAAGACGGCGATTTCACCGTACAGCAGCGGCATCCAGTACGCCTGGAACTCGGGTTCGTAGTAGTCCATACCCACGGAAAACGCCATCATCTGCTGATAGATGCGAATCCCGATGGCGATCGCCAGCATCAGCGCGCCGCCCACATAGGCGATGCGATTGCGCCGCAGATGGCCCGCGATACCGCCGCCGCCGGCGGTATCTTCGAAATAACCGGTTTGCGCCTCATAGACATGGCGACTAGTGTTGACCTCGGACATGGCGCTCACCCCACTATAAGTTATGGACAGACAACTTAATGAAACTTTTGGTTATCATAATCTCACGCGCTGCCGGGCATGCACGGAGATTATTTGCGTGGAGGAACTATACGGCAAGCCCCCCTGAGCACCGACAGCACCGCAAGTGACAGAACCATGGCAGAAAGTGACGCCGAATCGACCACCGACGGCGCTTTCCGGCCCGCTCGATTTGCCTTTGCTGGCGCTCTAACCCATGCGAGAATCCAGCGTTGCGGGGGCCCCAAGGCCCGCGCCCTGACAGCTCGCCCGGTTTGCGCGCTGGAGCGATCGGCAATAACGCAGGCGCAGGATCGACATGACCCAACGACAGGCCGCGGCCACCCTCGACAAACGAGCGCTCGCCAAGCTGGAGCCGACTGCGGACAGCCGCTTCGTCAATGCCAGCTACGCCAACCTCGTGTTCCACACCTTGGGCGGCGGAGCGGAAATCGCGGCCATCTTCCGCCAGCATGGCCTCGACCCCAGCGCCTGGGCCGACACCAACGCACCGGTACCGTTCGAACCCCTGGCGGAAAGCGTATTTGCGGTAATGCAAGCCTACAAACTGCCGGCAGCCGGCTTGTCGCTGGGCGCCAAGCTCCACGTTTCGAAACACGGCACCATCGGCATGGCGGTCATCTCGGCGGACACCGTGGGCCAGGCCATCAGGGACATCGCCAGGTATTACCAAACCGCCATCACCTTCTGTGCGATGGACCTGTACTACCAGGGAGACCGGTTGATCATCGAGCTCAAGGAGGCGTTCACCAATCCCGAAATTCGCGTGGTCGTGGTGGAAGCGCTGATGTTGACCCTGCAGAACGCGCTGGAGTTTGTCAGCGGCCAGGCGCTGACTGACAGCCAGATCGTATTCGGCTACCCCCCGCCACCCTACGCCGATCAATACGAACTCTATTTTTCCGGCAAGGTGGAGTTCGACGGCGAACGGCATCTGATGATCCTTCCGGCCGCGCTGCAGAACGTGCGCTGCGTTTCGGCCGACGCACACATCCACCGCTTGGCGGAGGAGCAACTCCAGCACCGGATGCACGAACTGCGGGCGGGCACGCCCATTCATCAGCGCATTCTCGCCGAGTTGCGGCGCGACCCCGCGGCGATGCCTTCGTTGCAGGAAATGGCCAGAACCTTCAACGTCTCGACGCGAACCCTGATCCGCCATTTGCAGGCTGAGGGCACCACCTACCGGGATCTGCGCGACGGGATCCATAAGCAGATGGCCATGGAAGCGCTGCGCAATACCGACCAATCCATCGATGCCATTGCGGTGGCGCTCGGCTACCAGGACACCACCAGCTTTCGGCGCGCCTTCAAACGCTGGTGCGGCTGTTCCGCCTCCGAGTACCGGGAGCGCGAACGCAGCGCGCAGCACGGAAACACCGACGATCTCTGAACCTGTCCCGGAGGACATCCATGACCCAGCAAGGCATTCAGATTTCCCTGGCCGGCAAGGCCGCGCTGATCACCGGTTCCGCCCGCGGTTTGGGTGCCGAAATCGCGACCGCCCTCGCCCGGGCCGGGGCTGCGGTGATGATCTCCGACATCCTCGAAGACCAGGGGCAGCGGACCGTGGCCGCGATTCAGGCCGCCGGCGGCAAGGCGGCCTTCGTCCGCCAGGACGTGACCAGCGAGGCGGACTGGAGCGTCGCGGTCGAGGCGACGGTGAACGCATTCGGGGGCTTCGACATCCTCGTCAACAATGCCGGAATCGAAGTCTGCGCGCTGGTCGAAAACACTTCACTCAAGGATTTTCAACGCATCCTCGACATCAATGTAACCGGGGTATTCCTGGGCCTCCAGGCCGCCGCACGGGCGATGAAACCCGGCGGCATAGCCGGTCGGGGCGGGGCGGTGATCAATCTGTCGTCGGTGGCAGGGCTGCGCGGTTTTTCTGGCTTGAGCGCCTATTGCGGCAGCAAGGGCGCGGTCAAATTGCTGACCAAGGCGGCGGCAGTGGAATTCGGCCACCTGGGCTATGGCATCCGGGTCAACTCGATCCATCCCGGCCTGATCCCCACCGACATGGGCAACGCGGTGCTGAAAGGGTTCGTGGCCGCCGGCCTCGGCAAGGACGAGGCCAGCGTGCAGCAGGCTTTCGAGCGCGGCACGCCGCTGGGTATGAAGGGCGTGCCCGCCGACATCGCCAAGGCCGCGCTGTTCCTGGCCAGCGATCAGTCGCCATGGGTCACCGGCGCCGAGCTGGTGGTGGACGGCGGCACCACGGCGTCCTGAAGGCGCCTGGTAGCGCCGTTACTCGGGCCGCTGCGGCGCCTTGCCAGGTGCGCCGGAGCGGCTCAGCCAACGCAGGATGCGGACCCACTGTTCCCGATCCGGCAGAGTCCGCGCCGGGGCGAACTCGAAGATCGACAGCCCGCGTTCGGCCGCCAGCACATAGTTCTGGGTGGCGCGCAATGCGGCCAGAAACGGGAAGGGCTTGCCGTTGGGCAGACTGAAGCGGGACAGATAGTCTTCCAGCCCGGCCGCCGCTACCGTGTGCTCCCGCATCCGATTGGCGACCGTAGCCACCCTGACACCCTTATCGATCGCTTTGCGCACCGCGCTCAACTCACCCAGAAAATGGGTGGCCGCACGCACATCAATGGGCGACGGCAGCAGCGGTATCAGCACGCTGTCTGCGCGTTTGACCAGATCCGCGAGCTCCGCACCCCGGATTGCAGCCGGGCTGTCGATGATGAGCCAGTCGGTATCCCTGGGCGGCTTCAGGCCGTCGCGCCAAGCTGCGACCCCGGTGATGGGCGGACGATCCCCGGAGCGCGCGGCCAGCCAGTCAAGGCTGGATTGCTGGGGATCGCAATCGGCCAGCACCACGCGTCTTCCCTTGCTCGCGAAATAGCCGGCAAGATTGGTGGCCAGAGTGGTCTTGCCGCAGCCACCCTTGGAATTGAGGATCAGAATACTGCGCATGCCCGACTCCCTGTTGCGCGCCCGGTGACGCCAGCCCGGATCAGTGCGCGGTATAGCCGCCGTCGATCACCAACTCGGTCCCGGTGACGTAACGGGACTCATCCGACGCCAAGTAGAGGATACCGTAAGCCTGGTCGATCGGATCGGCCATGTGCCCGATCACGATCTCGTGGCGGATGCGCTCCAGATCCGCCGGCCCGAACAGATCGCCAACGCTTTCGGCCATCGGCGTCCTGGTGAACCCGGGGTGCACCGAATTGACCCGGATGTTGTACTTCTTCTCGGCGCAATAAAGGGCAGCCGACTTGGTGAACAGGCGCACCCCGCCCTTGCTGGCATTGTAGGCCGCCGAACGCGGATCGCCGATGATCCCCTCGATGGACGAGATGTTGACGATGCTGCCGCCGCCGTTCTGCTTCATCTGGCGGATCGCGTTCTGGGTGCCCATGAACACCGCTTCGAGGTTCACCGAGTGCACGAAGCGCCAGTGGGCGAGATCGCTGTTCTCCAGATCCGTGCCGGCGCCCACGCCGGCGTTGTTGACCAGCACGTCCAGACGCCCGTAGTGGCGCACCACCTCGGCGATCACCTCCGGCCAGCGGGCCTCCGAGGTCACATCCTGTTCGATGAAGCGGGCGTCGTAGCCCTGATCGCGAAGCTTCCTGGCCGCAGCTTCGCCCTCCGTCGGGCGGATATCGGTGATCACCACCTTGCCGCCCTCGCGGACGAACAGCTCCGCGCTCGCGTAGCCGATGCCGGCGGTGCCACCGGTGATCAGACAGACCTTGCCCTGCATGCGCCCCATGATCCGGCTCCCCCTCAGTGCGCCGTAAAGCCGCCGTCGATGACCAGCTCCGCTCCAGTCATGTAACGGGACTCGTCGGAGGCCAGGAACAGAATTCCATAGGCCTGATCGACCGGTTCGGCCATGTAGCCGATGACGATTTCGCGGTTGATGCGTTCAGCATCCTGGGGCGAGAAGATGTCGATCGCGCTGTCCACCATCGGCGTCTTGGTGAAAACTGGGTGCACCGAGTTGACGCGGATGTTGTACTTCTTATCCGCACAGTAGAGCGCGGCCGATTTGGTGAACAACCGCACCCCGCCCTTGCTGGCGTTGTAGGCGGCAAATCTCGGGTCGCCCACCAGGCCCTCGATGGACGAGATATTGATGATGCTACCGCCGCCGTTGTGTTTCATCTGGCGGATGGCGTGCTTGGTGCCCAGAAACACCGCTTCCATGTTGACGCTGTTGACGAAGCGCCAGTGGGCGAGATCGCTGTTCTCCAGATCGGTCTCGACGCCCACGCCGGCGTTGTTGACCAGCACGTCCAGCCGGCCATGATGGCGCACCACCTCGGCGACCACCTCGGGCCAGCGCGCCTCCGAGGTCACGTCCTGCTCGATGAAGCGGGCGTCGTAGCCCTGATCGCGCAACTTCCTGGCAGCAGCTTCGCCCTCCACCGGGCGGATATCGGTGATCACCACCTTGCCGCCCTCGCGGCCGAACAGCTCCGCGCTCGCATAGCCGATGCCGGCGGTGCCGCCGGTGATCAGACAGACCTTGCCCTGTACTCGCCCCATGATGTCGTCCTCGTTGTCCGGTTAATCGCTGTTGGAATGTCTTGTATAGAGCGCGCCGGGCTCAGTGAATCTGGCGGGTCTGACCACCCCAGTACTTGGCGCGCAGCGTCTTCTTGTCCGGCTTGCCGTAGGCGGTGAGCGGGATCTCGGAAACCACCTCGACCACCTTGGGCACCTTGTAGGCCGCCAGCCGCTCCTTGCAGAAGGCGATCAGGCCCTGGCAGTCGAAGCGCTCCGGGTCGGCGGGCACCACGGCGGCGCAGACCGCCTCGCCCCAGTCCTCGTGGGGGATGCCGATCACCATCACCTGGCGCACCCCCGGATATTCCTGGACCTTGTTCTCGACCTCGGAGGAATACACGTTCATGCCCCCGGAGATGATCATGTCCTTGGCGCGATCGACGATGAACACATGCCCGGTGTCGAGCTGATACCCGACGTCGCCGGTCCGGATCCATTCGCCGGCATACACCTCGGCGGACTTCCGCGGGTCGTCGTAGTAACCCTCTAGCGTATAGGGCGCACGCACCAGGATCTCGCCGACCTCGCCAGAGGCCAGCGGGCGGCCCGCGGCATCGCCGATGCGGATATCCGCGGTGATCACCGGCTGGCCGCAGGATCCCAGAAAGCGCTCCTCCAGGTGATCCGCCTTGGACAACTTGGTGGCGAAATTCGGCACCTCGGTCTGACCGAACAATTGCAGCAGCACCGGCCCGAACTTGGCGAGCACCTCCTGCAAACGCGCCCGGGTGATGGGCGCCGCGCCATAGACCAGGGTGCGCAGCGATGCCAGATCGTGGCGCTGCGGATCGTATGTATCCAGCACCCGGTAGATCATGGTGGGCACCATGAAGGTCCAGGTAATGCGCTCGCGGCCGATCGTGGCCAGCACCTGCTCGGGATCGAACTTGTCCTGAAGATGGACGCAGGCGCCTTGCAGGAAGGCTGCCTGGAGGAAGAAGCCAGAGGAATGCGGCAACGGCGTGGTCAGCAGCAGCCTTTCCGTCTCGGCGATCTCACCATTGATGATGTGCACGAGCGCATTCATCGCCAGACCTCGATGGCGGTGCAACACGCCCTTCGAGCGCCCGGTGGTGCCGCCGGTGTACATGATCAGCGCCGGGTCTTCGGGCAGCACTTCGCGCCATTCGCAGTCGCGATCGCCACCGGCAAACAGTGCCTGCCACGGCTCCCGTCCGGCACCGGGACTGCCGCCCAGATCGTCCACCTCGAGCTGACAGCTCAGGCTGGATTCCGCAAGCGCGGCGGCATCGAGCTTGTCGGTCAGCGAGCCATGCACCACCAGCATCCGGGCCCCGGAGTGAGCCAGCATATAGCTGACATCGCTGCGGCTCAGCATCTCATTGAGGGGCACCTTGACCGCACCGAGCTTGAGGATGGCGAGATCCACCAGGGCATACTCAGCGCAGTTGCGCAGCAGGATGGCGAGCCGATCGCCACGCTTGAGCCCGCGCTCGGCGAACCCCGCAGCCAGGGTACTGGAGAGCCGGTCGAGATCCCGGTAACTGTAGGCGCAGCCGCCGGCCACCAGCCCGGTCCTGTCGCCATGGCGGCGCAGGGCACTACGCATCAGAAACTGGACCGACTGGCTGGTGTGGATCATGCGGCCCGGCCCCCTCCAAAGGCGCTTGGCATTTGCTCGATGCGACCGGATTCTGTCGTTGTCACGGCCGTCACCGCTCCGCACCATCGGGTGGCCGGAGCGAGCGCCATCACAATACAGCCGCCATGGGGTGTCAACCCCGGATACCGCGCCGGCCCGGGGAGATCAGGCCGCTCGACGCGGCGAGGGCGCAACCCTCAGCCCGGCTTCCGGCAACCGGCATCCCGGAACGGTCCGGCGACCCGCTCCCAACCCTCGCCCGGTGCGGTCTGGGCGCAGAAGGTCGCGCCGTTCGCCTTGCTTTGCCACAGGAACCAGGGTGCCGGCTGGGCAATGACCGCCAGACTGAACAGCAGGGCGAGCAAGGCGATGACGGGTTTTGGGTTCATTTTTCCCCCTGCCGCGAACAGCTCGCGGCCAACGCTACTCGTAATGCGTCCACAGGCGCAGCACCTTCACGACATGCTCCGGTTCGAACACCTGATACACGAGGCGATGCTGGATGTTGATGCGTCGCGAGTACGCGCCGACGAGGTCTCCGACCAGCTTCTCGTACGGCAGCGGATTCTGAAGCGGGTTGCTCGCGATCACTGCGAGCAGTGCTTTGGTCTTTTTCTTGAGACCGGACAATGCCAGCTTCTGAGCGTCTTTCTGTGCCTGATGGGTGTACATGAGTGGCCAGCTCACCAATCCAACCCTGTCGAGCCGGCCTCGATGGGCTCCTCCATCCCCGCCTTGATGGATTCGCGCATGCCCGGGATGGACAGTAAGAACAGGGTTTCCTGAAGGGCTTTCCAGTCCTCGGCGGAGATGAGCACCGCATTGGTTCGCTTCCCCGCAATGACAATGGGCTGGTGCGATTCCGCAGCCTGATCCATCGGTCGATAGAGGTTGGCTCGGGCTTCACTGGCCGTCAGCGTCCGCATGGCGGGGTCTCTTTCGAGCGGTCGAGACGGAAGCGTGCGCTGTAGCGTACGCCATGGCAAGGTCGCCTTGGCCGCAAACGGATCGGAGCGGCGCAGCATCGACGCCGGGGCGGAAACCCGGATACTGCGGTTTCATCATGCCTCGCGCTCGGACCTGACTTGGACGCCCGCCACGATGAGCGATCGCAAGGCCATCACTTGTGCGCGGGAACTGCATGCAGTTCCACCCAGAGCGCGCGGACGAGCTTCAACACAGTGTCATAGCGGGGCTTGGCCCCCGGGGCCAGCGCCTTGCAAAAGGCTCTCCCGGCCAAAGTCGGCAGCATTCGCGAGTTGTGCCATCCCCCGCGCTTTTGTCACATCGCCGATGGCGGCAAGAAACACGTCGGGGTTTTCATCTGCGAGCGCCGCGTTCAGGTATTCCGCAATGACCTCCTCGCTGTCGAGATATTCTGCGGCGTCGAATCGCGCCAGTTGCCTTTTCATCGATCAACCCTGATGACGGAAAACCGCCTCAAACGACATGCTGGACGGTACGTTGGATGTCGCCTCTGGAGCTGTACGCCAAGAACGAGCCTCGATAGCCAAGAAGCCGCAGCATGTATTCGCGCACAAGGTCTTGGGCACGTTCATAGATTCGTCGTTGACTCGCGTGTGGCAAGCGGGATAGACCAGAGTGAATTAGCTCATTGCGCAGTCGAATAATCGATTTCAAGTCCTTGCGCATTCCAACGTCCATGAGCATCGCGGAGAGGAGTTCCTCAAAAGTGTACCTTGGTGAGTTGGTGGCTGTGCTCTTGCGATAGTAGCCGCCGGAGTAGGGAATCGATTTTGAGCGAGCATAAGTGTCTTTAAGATTCTCAAGTACCACAAAAATGAGTAGCAAGCGACCCTCAGTGGCTCTATTGCGTTCCTCTGCAATGAGGAGATAGTCGATGACTACGTTTAATTTTCTCGACTTCTCCAGATGAACGTAGCGGCTGAAAACCTGTCGGACGAAGTTCTGTATCGATGTTACGTCTCGAACATTAAAGACCGGTCGAAATCCATTAATCGAGCCGACCGCGGATCGTCGGTAGGATCTAGGTGTGCCATCAGGGTAGTCATACCCGTACCACAACACTTTAGACATGGACGCGAATGACAGGAGCCAGCAAAGCCTTTCGACCAGAATGAGAGATTTGCGCAGCTGGCGCTGCGGTACGTTGCGAAGGACAAATTCAGAAGTGTCGGCGAACCGGCCAACCAGCCCACTTACCTGCCCCAGCGCGATGTCATCTCTTTGCGTGCAGACAACGGAGCGGCCCGCACAATCGAACTCGACAATATTGCGGATCCATGATTCCTCGCGCTCGGTGACTTTGTCGCCACCGACGAGGCAGTTGGCTACAAGAACGCGAAGGTCCGACATGGGTGATCGTTTGTTCTACCCCTCCAACGCCACCAACCCCCGATACAGATCCAGCGCCTCGGGGTTGGCCAGCGCCTCGGTGTTCTTCACCGGGCGGCCGTGGATCAGTTCGCGCACCGCGAGTTCGGCGATCTTGCCGCTGCGGGTGCGGGGGATGTCGGTGACCTGGAGAATCTTGGCGGGCACGTGGCGGGGGCTGGCGTTGGCGCGGATGGTGGCGCGGATGCGCTGGGCGAGCGCCTCGTCGAGCACGATGCCCGGGCGCAGCACCACGAACAGCACCACGCGCACGTCGTCGTCCCACTCTTGGCCGACGCACACTGATTCCAGCACCTCGGGCACCTGTTCCACCTGGCGGTAGATCTCGGCGGTGCCGATGCGCACGCCGCCGGGGTTGAGCACGGCGTCGCTGCGGCCGTGGATGACGAAGCCGCCGTGGGGCGTCATCTCGCCGTAGTCGCCATGGGCCCAGACGCCCGGCCAGCGGGAGAAGTAGGCAGCGTGGAATTTCTGTTGGTCGGGATCGTTCCAGAAACCGATCGGGCAGGAGGGGAAGGGTGCGGTGCACACCAGCTCGCCCTTCTCGCCCACCACCGGGCGGCCGTCATCGTCGCGGATCTCCACCGCCATGCCCAGGCCGCGGCACTGGATCTCGCCCTCCCACACCGGCAGGCAGGGGTTGCCGAGCACGAAGCAGGAGACGATGTCGGTACCGCCGGAGATGGAGGCCAGGCACAGGTCGTCCTTGAAGGCGTGGTAGACGTAGCGAAAGCTCTCGTGGGACAGCGGTGAGCCGGTGGACAGCACCGTGTGCAGGCGTTCGAGGCGGTGGCTGGCGCGCGGCGCGACGCCGGCCTTCTCGAGCGCGGCCAGGTACTTGGCGCTGGTGCCGAAGATGGCGATGGCCTCGGCGTCGATCAGGTCGATCAGTGCGGCCGGCTCCGGGTGGAACGGTGAGCCGTCGTAGAGCACTAGCGTGGCGCCGCTGGCGAGCCCGCTCGCCAGCCAGTTCCACATCATCCAGCCGCAGGTGGTGAAGTAGAACAGGCGGTCGTCGGGCTTCACATCGACGTGCAGCCGGTGCTCCTTGAGGTGCTGGAGCAGGGTGCCGCCGGCGGAGTGGACGATGCACTTGGGCACCCCGGTGGTGCCGGACGAGTACAGGATGTAGAGCGGATGATCGAAGGGCAGTTGGGCGAAGGTCAGCTCCGGCACCGGCCCGCTGCCGGCGAGCTGATCCCAGGTCAGCGCCCTGGCGGGCAGGGGGCCGTCGCCGCCCAGCACCGGCACCAGCACCAGGGCTTCCAGCCCGGGCAGACCGGCGGCAATCTCGGCGGCCCGCGCGCGGGTGTCAAGCGCCTTGCCGTTGTAGTGGTAGCCGTCGCAGGCGAACAGCACCCTGGGCTGGATCTGGCCGAAGCGGTCGAGCACGCCGCTGGTGCCGAAATCGGGCGAGCAGGACGACCAGATGGCGCCGATGCTGGCGGTGGCGAGCATGGCGACGATGGCCTCCGGCACATTGGGCAGAAAGGCCGCCACCCGGTCGCCGGGCGCCACGCCGCGCGCGCGCAGGCCGGCGGCGACCCGCGCCACGGCGTCGTACAGCTCGCCCTGGGTCAGGGTGCGGCGCACGCCGTTTTCGAGCCGGCCGATCAGGGCGATGCGGTCATCGCGGCGGCGCAGCAGGTTCTCGGCGAAGTTGAGCCGGGCACCCGTGAACCAGCGCGCGCCGGGGAAGCGCTCCGGGTCCTCCAGCACTTGTTTCCAGGGCTGGGAGTGGATCACGCCGGTGAAGCGCCAGACGGTTTCCCAGAATTCTGCCGGGGCGCTCACAGACCAGCGGTGTAGGGCCTCGTAGCCGGCAAACGCCAGCCCGGTCTCCGCCTCCAGAAACCGGGTAAAGGCGGTCAGGTTGCTGTGCTCGATACGCTCCGCGGAGGGACGCCACAGGGGTTGCTCGCTCATGTCGCTGGTCACGCCCGCATCAATCGAGGTATTCGAAGACCTTGACCACGCGCTGGACGCCGCCGATGCGGCTGGCGATAGTGGCCATCAGGTTGGCGTCGCGCCTGGTGGTCTTGCCCATCAGGTAGACCACACTGTCCTCGACGATGACCTCGATGCCGCGGGTGTTGAGATTCTTCTCCGCCACCAGCCGGGTTCTCACCTTGGTTGCCAGCCAGCTGTCGTTGCTGCGCGCCAGCATGCCAGTGTTGGTGCGCACCTGGAGCTCGTTGTAGACCTCGCGCGCGCCGCGGTAGGCACGGGCGGTGTCGCCGGCGAGGTTTTTCATTTCCTCGTTGGGCACTTCGCCGGTGAGCAGCACCACACGGTTGAAGCTGTGCACGTTCACGTGGGCGCTGTCCAGCTGCGGATGCGCCTTCTTGATATTGGCCGCGATCAGCGTCTCCATCTTCAGGTCGTCGACGGAAGTGCCGATAGTTGGCTGGGCCTGACTCTCCTGAAAGGGTTTGTCAGTCACCTTGCTGAGGGTCGATGCACAACCCGACAGCAGGACCAGGAGGCCGCAAATTGCCAGCAGGTACTTGCCGTTACTTCGCTCGTTCACGTTGCAGATCCTCCAAACAGGTGGCGTTCGATCAGTTCACAGAGCGCAAAAATAACCGACAACTGGATTTCCAGCGTCAGCGTTTGGTGCTCGGCGGCGGCGGAAAGTTCGATATCCGGTGTGGCCAGCGCCAGTTCCGCTCCGACCGCACCGCAGAGCACGATGCAGGGGAGGTCGCGGCTGTGCGCTGCGTGCAGCAGCCCGCGCGCCGGCGGCGGGACGGGGTCCGGGACGATCAGCGCCAGACAGTCCTGCGGGCGGCCCAGCGCGCGCAACTGGGCGGCAAGCGGGTCGTCTTCTGCGGCGATGCCGTGACAGTCTGCTTCGAGCAGCAGCGCGGGCAGCGCGGGCCGGGCGAAGCCGAAGCCATGGACGACACCCTGGTGCAACAGCGCCGCCAGGTGGCGGCCGCAGCCCAGCCCGACGATCAGCAGGTGGCCGTCACCGAGCAGGGTGTTGGCGATGCGGTCCGCGGCCAGCGCCACGCCCACCGCCAGGGCTTCGCCGACCGCCATCTTGGCCTGGATGCCGCGATGGAAGCGGGCGATGGCCAGTTCTTCGGCGTCAGCAGTCATCGACGCTGAAGGCATCGCGCAGCCATTCGACGGCGAAGCTCTGCCGCCCCTGGTGGATCACGAGCGTCAGCAGCACCGCGTCGAAGCGGCACGGCGGCTCGGCGCCCGCCCGGCGGGCCAGGTAGTGGCGCGCGGCGTGGAGGATGCGCCGCCGCTTGTGGCGGTCGATGCTCTCCAGGGCACCGCCGTGGCGGGAGCCGGAGCGCATGCGCACCTCGACGAAGGCCAGGGTGCCAGCATCCTCGGCGATGAGGTCGATCTCGCCGGCGGGCGCGCGGTAATTGCGGGCGAGGATGCGCAACCCGCGGCCGCGCAGAAATGCCGCCGCCGTCTGCTCCGCCTGCGCACCGCGCGCGGCTGTGGCGGTCATTGATCGGGCCCGCCGGGTAATGGCACCACGCGGCCGGCGTCGAAGCGCGCCCAAGGCTGGCGCCGCTGCACGCGGTTGCTACCGTCGAGCAGCAGCTCGCCGGTCTGACCTTGCACCGGTTGCACCATGCCAGGCGACTGATCGGCGAGCTGGGCGTGCAACAGATAGCTGTCGACACCAAGGGCGAACAGCTGCCGGTGGGCTGCGGGCAGCCGCGGATCGGCGTGGGGCGTCAGCGCCGCCGGATCGGCCAGCGTCCAGGGCGAGGCGACGAAGCGGATGCCGTCCAGATCGGCATCGCGGGCCGGATCCGGATTCCCCGAGTAGATCGCCGAAGTTGAGTAAATGGGCAGATCGTTCGCATAGAGGAAATCCAGGGTGGGTTTGATCTGCCGGCCCTGGGTGGGATAGGCCACCAGGAAAATCATATCCACGTCGGTGCGTCGGCGGGGTGCGGCAGTGGTCGGCGATCCCGCCTCGGCGACCTGCGGCGCCAGCAGCGGCCGCAGCACCGGGGTAAAGTCCTTGAGCGCCATGTCGTAGCGGGCGGTGCCGCGCACGCTGCCGCCCAGGGCCTCGAAGGCTTCGCGGAAGGCAGTCAGCGCCCGGCTGCCCCAGTCGGTGCTCGGCGCCAGCACCAGCGCCGCGCGGTGCCCCTGGCGCCAGGCGCCATGGGCGGCCAGGCGCGCCTCCTCGGCCACCGAGAGTCCGAACTGGGAGAAATTGGCCGTCGCGGGCGGCGGTCCCGAGTCGAGATAATTCAACGACAGCACCGGGACCGGCAGCTCCTGCTGAGCGCTCAGGCGGCGCAGCGACTCCGGCTCCAGCGGGCCGATCGCCAGCTGGGCGCCCTCGGCCACCGCGCGCTGGTAGAGAGCCACCACGTCCTCGGCGGCGGTGTCGTACAGGCGCACGTCCGGTGCCCGCGCGCCGCCGGCGCGAGCGGCGAAGGCTGCGGCGAGGAAGCCGTCGCGGAGGATGTCGGCCGCGGTCCCGTAGGCGCCGCTCTCGGGCAGCAGCAGTGCCACCCGCTCCAGGGCCGCGACCGCGGCGGGCGCGGTCATCGCCGCCGGCGCCGCGGGTGGGACGGCGGGCGCGGGTTCGGCACCAGGGCGGGAGCGGCCGGCGAGCGCGAGCTGATACCAGCCATGCAGGCGCGGGTCCGCGGTGTCGCGCGCGAGCTTGCGCAACGTCTCGGTCGGCGTTTGCCGCAGTACCCCCCAGATCGCCTGCTCCACCTCGGCGCGGGCGGCGGCATCGGCGAGCCCATCGGCCAGTTCGGTGTAGGCGGCGAGGCTCTGCTCGGTCTCGCCCAAGAGGCCGAACAGCTCGCCGCGCAGGTGCAGCCAGCGCTGGCGCTGGGCGGGCGCGAACTCTTGACTCAGCGCGGTGGCTGCGGGCGCGGTGAGCAGCTCGCGGGCGAGCAGCACGTCGCCCTCCTGGAGCGCGGAGTCGGCATAGCCGAGAAAATAATCGGGGCGGGCCCCTGCCGGCAGCGTGCCCGGCTCGATCTGGCGGTACAGTTGCAGGGCACGGGCGTGATCGCCGGCAGTGCGCTGCCGGGTGGCGGCCGCGAGCAGCTCCTGCGCCCGCTTGGCGACCTGTTCGGGCTGGGCCGCGGCGATGGTCGAGCCGGGCGGCGCGGCGGTCTTGCCTGGCGGCGTGCTGCAACCGGCGAGGACGAGAATCAGGGTCAGCAGGACGCCCGGCAGTTGGCACTTGGGAGAGCGGAAAATGATGGCCGGCACCCTGTATGTGGTGGCAACACCGATCGGCAACTTGGCCGACATGGTACCGCGCGCGGTGGAGATACTCAAAACCGTGGACCTGGTGGCGGCCGAGGACACCCGCCACAGCGGCCGGCTGCTGCGCCATTTGGGTATTGCCACACCGCTGGTCTCCTACCACGACCGCGGCGCCGAAAATCAGGGCCAGGCGATTCTCGACGCACTCGCCGCCGGCCGCGACGTGGCGCTGATCTCCGATGCCGGCACGCCGCTGATCTCCGATCCGGGCTACCGCCTGGTGCGCACGGCACGCGCGGCGGGCTTTGCGGTATCGCCGATCCCTGGACCCTGCGCCGCCATCGCCGCACTCTGCGTCGCCGGCCTGCCCAGCGATCGCTTCGCATTCGAGGGCTTTCTGCCGGCGCGCGGCGGCGAGCGCCAGCGCCGTCTGGCCGACCTGGCCGCCGAGCCCCGGACGCTGATCTTCTACGAAGCCCCCCACCGCGTGCTGGAGGCGCTCACCGACCTGGAGGCGGCCTTCGGCGCCGAACGCGAGCTGGTGCTGGCACGCGAACTCACCAAGGCCTTCGAAACCTTCCTGGCGGGGACCATCGCCGCGGTGCGGGCACGGGTCGCGGCCGATGCCAACCAGCAGCGCGGCGACCTGGTGCTGGTGGTGGCGGGCGCGGGCGCGCCGGAGCCGGCGGCGGTCGCAGCGGACATCGATGCAGTACTGGTTCCGCTGCTCGACGAGTTGCCGGTAAAGCAGGCGGTGGCACTCGCCGCACGCATCACCGGAATTGCCAAAAACCGCATCTACGACCGGGCGTTGGAATTGCGCGGTCGCTGATCCCGCCGGGCACGCAACGGCTGGTCTGGGTGGCGATGCTATGATGCCGCCGCTTCGTCACCGGGCTTCGGTGCGTGCGGCGCTCGCCAGCCGCTGCGCCGATGCAGTAGCCATCAGCAGTCGGCGCGACCTCATGCAACCCGAACAACTCGTGGACCTCCTCACCCTGGAGCGGCTCGACCGCGACCTCTTCCGCGGCGCCAACCAGGACATCGGCGCCGCCGCAGTCTTTGGCGGCCAGGTGCTCGGCCAGGCGCTGATCGCGGCGGGCAACACCGTCGCGGGGCGCCCAATGCATTCGCTGCACTCCTATTTCCTGCGCCCCGGCCTGGTGCGGGTGCCCATCCTCTATCAGGTCGAGCGGGTGCGCGACGGTGGCAGCTTCACGACCCGCCGGGTGGTGGCGCTCCAGGAGGGCGAGGCGATCTTCATCTTGTCGGCCTCGTTTCAGGAGCCGGAGCACGGGTTTTCCCACCAGTTGCCGATGCCGGAGGTGCCGGGGCCGGAGGGCCTGCCCGACGAATCCGAACTGCGCCGCACCGCCGCCGAGCGCCTGCCGCCCGCGCAGCGGCCGTTTCTGACCAGTGTCCGCCCGGTGGAGATGCGGCCAGTCGCGCCGGAAGGCTTGTGGACGGAGCAGACCGCCGCACCGCGCCAGCAGTTCTGGGTGCGGGTGCCGGCGGTGCTGCCGGACAACGGCGAACTGCACCGCGCGCTGCTCGCCTATGCGTCGGACTACTACTTCATGGGCACCGCGTTGCGGCCCCACGGCGTGCGCTTCGGTGCGCCCGGGTTGCAGGCCGCATCGCTCGACCACGCGATGTGGTTTCACCGCGATTTCCGCATTGACGACTGGCTGCTCTACGACATGGCGAGCCCCAGCGCCAGCGGCGCCCGCGGGCTCAACATCGGGCACTTCTATCGTCGCGACGGCGTGCTGGTAGCAAGCTGTGTGCAGGAGGGGCTGATTCGCCAGCGCGGCTGAGCCGGCGGCAGGTGCCGCCGGCCCTGGCACGTCAGTAGGCGCCGGCGCGGGAGAAAATCCGCTTCGGGTTTTCCACCATCATGGTATTTACGTCCCGGGCGCTGACGCCGGCCGCTTCCAGCGCCGGCAGGACGTCCCGCGGCACGTGCTCGTAGCACCAGTTGGGGGCGAATTTCTCGATGTAGCTGCCGTCGAAAAAGTCCTGGAAGCTGCACGAGTCGTGGGAGATCACCATCTGCCCGGCGTAGCCCTTGGCGCACAGCTTGGCCACGGTCTGTACCCGGTCGTCGGTAGGCAGCATCGCCTCCAGGCCGAAGCGGTCCATGCCGATGAAGCAGCCGCTGTCGAGGATCTGCTGCAAATAGTCGATGTCGGTGGAGTCGCCCAGGTGGCCGATCACGACGCGACCGAGATCCACGCCGAATTCGCGGAACGTCGCCACCTGATCCCGCGCCGAGGTGTTGGCGACGGTGGTGTGGGTGGAAATGGGCACCCCGGTCTCGCGGTGGGCGGTGGCCGATGCCTGGAGCAGCTTCTTGTTGAAGGCGTCCACACCCGGGTGATCGGTGGCGCACTTGATGATGCCGGCCTTGATGCCGGTGCCGAGAATGCCCTCGCGGATGTCGCGCACCATGTAGCTCGCGAGTTTCTTCACGTCCCAGGTATGCATCTGGGGCTCCTCGGTCCAGTAGAAGCCGGTGGCCACCACCACGTTCACGCCGCTGGCCTCGGCCACGCGGCGGATGCTGTGCACGTCGCGGCCCAGGTTGATGGGCGTGAGATCAACGATGGTTTTCACCCCGCGATCGGCGGCGCGCTTGAGGGCGGCCACGGCCTTGGGAATCTGGGTCTCGGCGTCGTAGTAGTCGTTGTAGTTCTGGCGCATCGACCAGCTGGCGACCACGATGTGTTCGTGCATCAGGCACATGCCGAGGTCGTTGACATCGATCGGCCCGAGGGCAGTTTCTACCTGTGACATGGGTTTTCCTTGTGGTTGTGTACGGCTTGTTAGGCGGGAGCCGCTGCACATTGCGGCACTGGCGGAATGAGATGGCGGTGATGATGGCAGAATGAATGGTAGAAAAACTCCGGCGGCGGCGGAAGCCCGGTGCGGCGGGTTACAATGTCCCCGAAGTCGGCCGGACAGTCGCTGTCGCGCTCGCGCGATGGAGGAAAGTCCGGGCTCCACAGGGCAGAGTGCCAGGTAACGCCTGGGGGGCGTGAGCCCACGGAAAGTGCCACAGAAAATATACCGCCGGGCGGTGACGTCCGGTAAGGGTGAAATGGTGCGGTAAGAGCGCACCGCGCGCCTGGTAACAGGCGTGGCAGGGTAAACCCCACTCGGAGCAAGGCCAAATAGGAACCCCATGGCGCGGCCCGCGTCGGGTTCGGGTAGGCCGCTTGAGGCGTGCGGTGACGCGCGTCCCAGATGAATGACTGTCCACGACAGAACCCGGCTTACA
>JADLCO010000018.1 GCA_020847115.1 Pseudomonadales bacterium
ATGTTCCGGGGGGGGGATGTTCCTAATCGTTGATGCAAACTGTGCAAGCCAGGCGCTATGTGCTAATCCAACTCACGATTTTCAGCCAATAATATCAGCCATAAGTGACGGTCGGCGAAAGGTCGTTGTTGGAGGATCAAAGCAGAAAGAGGAATATAAAAGACTGGTAAACGTATGGAGGTTTTTGCGAGTATTAGATCAATCGGGTCGAGCCCACTTAATAGAAGATAGCAGAGTCGATATTGAGCAGGAATTCTTAGAGGCAAACGTACCCATGAAATCAGATGACCCGCATGTGCTTGCGTTGGCCAGAGTTTCTGGGGCTAGATTACTATGCTCGAAAGACAAAGAGCTTCACGCTGACTTCCGGAACAAGGCCATCATTGACCAACCGCGAGGGAAGATATACCAGAACGCGAGCCACGCTAGCTTATTGCGGTAACTCGGCGTCATCAAATAGTTCACCGCTAACGATAGTGTTACCTTACTTTCTAGCTTTTGGCTGCACTGGTCTCTAATATCCTGCTCCGCATCACCTAATGACAGACAGCGACCGATTATCTGTGTAAATGCACCATCCCAGCCGGCCTCTCGGCCGGCTGGGACCACCCTTCAAAGATCGTAAAACCCCTTCCCCTCACTCGCGAGCTTTTCCAGCAATGGCGCCGGGGTCCAGTAATGGGCGCCGAACTGCTCGGCGTAGCGGCGGTAGGCGGCGACGATATTCTTGAGGCCGATCTGGTCGGCCCAGAACATGGGGCCGCCGCGGTAGGCGGGGAAGCCGTAGCCGTTGATCCAGATGATGTCGATGTCGAGGGCGCGCGCGGCGATGCCTTCTTCGAGGATCTTGGCGCCTTCGTTCACCATGGGGTACAGGCAGCGTTCGAGGATTTCCTGATCGCCGATGGCGCGTTGGGTGACGCCGGCCTCGCGGGCGCAGCGCGCGATCAGTTCCTGAATCTCGGGGTCGGGCAGCGGGGTGCGGCCGTCCTGGTAGCGGTCGATGCCGGCGCCGGTCTTCTGGCCGTGGCGGCCCATCTCGACGATCTGGTCGATCCAGCGCGAATCGCGCTTCTCGACCTTGCCGGCCTTGCGCCGCTCCTCGCGCACCTTGTAGCCCACGTCGAGCCCGGCCATGTCGGCCATGGCGAAGGGGCCCATGGGAAAGCCGAAATCGTAGAGCACCTTGTCGATCTGCTCGGGGCGGGCGCCTTCCTCGACCAGGAACATGGCCTCGCGGGTGCGCTGGTGCAGCATGCGGTTGCCGACGAAGCCGTCGCACACGCCGACCAGGACGCCGATCTTGCCGATGCGCCGCGACAGGGTCATCACCGTGGCGATGACGTCGTCCGCTGTCTTCCTGCCGCGCACGTTCTCCAGCAGCCGCATGACGTTAGCAGGGCTGAAGAAGTGCATGCCGATCACGTCCTGCGGGCGCTGGGTGACGCTCGCGATCTCGTCGACATCCAGGGTCGAGGTGTTGGTGGCGAGGATGGCGCCGGGCTTGCACACTGCATCGAGCTTGCGGAACACCTCTTTCTTGACGTCCATGTTCTCGAACACCGCCTCGATCACCACATCGGCCTGGGCGATGTCGGCGTAGTCGGTGGTGGGGCGGATCAGGCCCATGCGCTGCTCGACATCGGCGGCGGTGAGGCGGCCCTTGCTGGCGGTGGCCTCGTAGTTCTTGCGCACCACGGCGAGGCCGCGGTCGAGGGCCTCGCGGTTGAGTTCGAGCAGGGTGACCGGGATGCCGGCGTTGGCGAAGTTCATGGCGATGCCGCCGCCCATGGTGCCGGCGCCGATCACCGCGGCGCTCCTGATCTCGCGCTGGGCGACATCCTTCGGCAGCCCCGGCACCTTGGCGACCTCGCGCTCGGCGAAGAACACGTGGCGCTGGGCGCGGGATTCGCTGGAACTCATCAGCTCCTGAAACAGTTTGGCCTCGCGCTTCATGCCTTCGGCAAAGGGCAGGGTGGCCGCGGCCTCGACCGCCTTGATGATGTGGAAGGGCGCCTTGAAGCCGCGCAGCCGGCGGGCGATGCCGGCTTCGTAGTTGGCGAAGAAATCCGCAGCGACCGGCGCCACCGGGCGCTCGCTGGCGCGCTTCACGCCGCGGTTCTCGGCCAGCACCCGGCGTGCGAAGGCGAGCGCACCGGTCTTGAGGTCGCCCTCGATCAGCTCGTCAAGGATGCCGAGCTGCTGCGCCTCGGCGGCCGGTACATGGGTGCCCTGCACCATCAGGTCGAGGGCCTTTTCGGCGCCGATCAGGCGCGGCAGACGCTGGGTGCCGCCGGCGCCGGGCAGCAGGCCCAGGTTCACTTCCGGCAGGCCGACGCGGGCACTGGGCACCGCCACCCGGTAGTGGCAGCCGAGCGCCACTTCCAGGCCGCCGCCGAGCGCGGTGCCGTGGATGGCGGCGACGATGGGCTTGGCGGCGCCCTCCATGGTGTCGATCACCGGCACCAGGCTGGGCTCGGCGAGCGGCTTGCCGAACTCGCGGATGTCGGCGCCGGCGATGAAGGTGGCGCCGTCGCAGATCAGCACCATGGCCTGGACTGCGGCGTCGGCGAGGCCGGTCCTGACGGCGGCATCGAGGCCGGCGCGCACCGGCTGGGAGAGGGCATTGACGGGCGGGTTGGCGACGGTGATGACGCCGATTTCGCCCTCACGGGTGAAGCGCACGACCTCGGACATGGGCAAACTCCTCTGGGTTTTTGTTTGGATTGGGCGCGTTTTTCGTTGCGATGGGGAGCGGCGCCGCCCGGCCGGGTTCAGGCCCGGCGGGGTTTCAGTTCCGGCCGGGTTCAGGCCCGGCGGGGCTTCAGTTTCGGCCGGATAGCGCCTCCAGATAGGGTTCGGCATGGCGGTGGCCGGCGATCACTTCGGCGAGCGTCTGCCCGGCCGGGTTGCGGGCCTGGAGATCGCGGCCGGCGGCGACGAACAGCTCCACGAAGGTGGCGAAGTTCTCGGCGCCCATGCCCCGGTAGGCTTTTTCGAGCACGTGGTAGTCGGGATCGACGCCGGCGGGCGGCTGGATGTCGAGAAAGCTGCGCAGACGGTCGGTGTCGAAGACCTCGCCGATCACCTGTTTCTTGTCCTTGCGGATCTCCATGGCGAATCCTCAGTCGGGCCGGGCGAGGCGCTCGGCGAGCAGTTCGTTGACCTGGCGGGGGTCGGCCTTGCCGCCCGAGGCCTTCATCACCTGGCCGACGAAGAAGCCGAACATCTTCGGCTGCTTGGCCTCGGGCGCGGCGCGGTAGTCGGCCACCTGCCTGGGGTTGGCGGCGATCACCTGATCCACCAGGGCGGCGATGGCGCCGCTGTCCGAGACCTGGCGCAGGCCCTGCTGTTCGATCACGGTGTCGGCATCGGCGGCGCCGTTCCAGAGGGCATCGAACACCTGGCGGGCGATGGCGTTGGAAATGGTGCGATCGCCGATGCGCCGCAACAGGCCGCCGAGCTGCGCCGGGGTCACCGGGCAGCGGGCGATGTCGAGGTCGGCGCTGTTGAGCCGTGCGGCGATCTCGCCCATCACCCATTTGGCGGCGAGCTTGGCGTCGCCCGCGGCCTGGGCGGCGGCCTCGAAGTAGTGCGCGGTGGCGGTATCGCCGGCGAGCTGGCCGGCGTCGTAGTCGGACAGGCCGTAGTCCGCGGCGAAGCGGGCGCGGCGGGCGTCGGGCAGTTCGGGCTGGGTGGCGCGCAGGCGCTCGATCCACGCGGTATCGACGTGCAGCGGCAGCAGGTCCGGGCAGGGGAAGTAGCGGTAGTCGTTGGCTTCCTCCTTGCTGCGCATGGCGCGCGCGGTGTCGCTGTCGCCGTCGTAGAGGCGGGTCTCCTGGACGATGCGGCCGCCGCTTTCGAGCACGTCGATCTGGCGCGCCACCTCCTTGTGGATGGCGCGCTCCATGAACCGGAAGGAATTGAGGTTCTTGGTCTCGGTGCGGGTGCCGAGCGGCGCGCCGGGGCGGCGCACCGAGATGTTGACGTCGAAGCGCATCGAGCCCTGGGACAGGTCGCCGTCGCTGATGCCCAGCGCGGTGACGATGCCGTGCAGCTTGCGCGCGAACGCCACGGCTTCCTCGGCATTGGCGAGGTCGGGCTCGGTGACGATCTCGATCAGCGGCGTGCCGGCGCGGTTGAGATCGATGCCGGAGAGGCCGTGGAAATCCTCGTGCAGCGATTTGCCGGCGTCCTCTTCCAGGTGGGCGTGGTGGATGCGCACGCGCTTGGCGCTGCCGTCGGCCAGTTCGATATCGAGGTGTCCGGGGCCGACGATGGGCCGGGCGAGCTGGGTGGTCTGGTAGCCCTTGGGCAGGTCCGGGTAGAAGTAGTTCTTGCGCTCGAACACCGACACCGGGCTGATCTCGGCATCCACCGCGAGGCCGAAGCGGATCGCCATCTCCACCGCCGCGCGGTTCAGCACCGGCAGGGTGCCGGGCAGCGCCAAGTCGATGGCGCAGGCCTGGGTGTTGGGCTCGGCGCCGAAGGCGGTGGCGGCGCCCGAGAACAGCTTGCTGCGGGTGGCGAGCTGGAGGTGGACCTCCAGGCCGATGACGATTTCCCAGCCGCTGATGGTCCCGCTCATGCCGCGACCTCCGGGGGTGCCCGCCGGTGCCAGTCGGTGGCCTGCTGGAAGCGGTGCGCGGCGTTGAGCATGCGCGCCTCGTCGAAATAGTTGCCGATGATCTGCACCCCCACCGGCTTGCCGTCCACCAGCCCACAGGGCATCGACAGCGCCGGCAGCCCGGCGAGGTTGGCGGCGATGGTGTAGATGTCCTCGAGGTACATGGCCACCGGATCGCCGCCCTTGGCGCCGAAGGCGAACGCCGGGTTGGGGCAGGTCGGGCCCAGGATCAGATCGACCTGGGCGAAGGCGTCGAGAAAGTCCTGGCGGATCAAGGCCCGCACCTGCTGGGCCTTGTTGTAGTAGGCGTCGTAGTAGCCGGCGGAGAGGCAGTAGGTGCCGATCAGGATGCGGCGCTGGACCTCGGCGCCGAAGCCTTCGGCGCGCGAGCGCATGAACAGGTCGCGCAGATCCTTCGGATTGTCGCAGCGGTGGCCGTAGCGCACGCCGTCGAAGCGCGACAGGTTGGCCGAGGCCTCGGCCGGCGCGATCACATAGTAGGCCGGCACCGCCAGATCGGAATGCGGCAGGCGGATGTCCACCAAGCGCGCGCCCTGGCGCTCGAGCTCGGACAGCGCCTCGCGCACCGCCTGCTCGGTGCCCGGGTTGAGGCCGGCGCCGAAATACTCCGCCGGCACGCCGATGCGCAGGCCGTCCAGGGGCTGGTCGAGGGCGGCGCGGTAGTCGGGCACCGGGCGGTCGAGGCAGGTGGAATCGCGTTCGTCGAACCCGGCCATGGCCTGCAGCAGCAGGGCGACGTCTTCGGCGCTGCGCGCCATTGGCCCGGCCTGGTCGAGGCTCGAGGCAAAGGCGATCATGCCCCAGCGGGACACCCGCCCGTAGGTGGGTTTGAGCCCGGTGACGCCGCACAGCGCCGCCGGCTGGCGGATGGAGCCGCCGGTGTCGGTGGCGGTGGCGCCGGGCACCAGGCGCGCGGCCACCGCCGCCGCGGAGCCGCCCGAGGAGCCGCCCGGCACGCAGTCGAGCGCCCAGGGGTTCTTCACCGGGCCGTAGTAGCTGGTCTCGTTGGACGAGCCCATGGCGAACTCGTCCATGTTGGTCTTGCCGAGGCTGACCACGCCGGCCGCGGCCAGGCGCTCGACCACGGTGGCGTCATACGGGGCGACGAAATTGTCGAGCATGCGCGAGCCGCAACTGGTGCGCAGGCCGCGGGTGCAGAAGATGTCCTTGTGGGCGATGGGCACGCCGCACAGGAGCGGCGCATCGCCGGCCGCAAGGCGGGCATCGGCAGCGGCGGCCTGAGTCAGGGCGCCGGCGTCATCCAGCGTGATGAAGGCGTTGTACACCGGGTTTGTCGCCGCGCACCGCGCCAGCAGGTGGCGGGTCAGCTCGCTACTGGAAAACTCCCGGCGTGCCAGGCCATGGCACATCTCGGCAAGCGTCAGGTCATGCATGCTTGGTTATCCACGGCGGGCGCCCGCAAGGCCGGTGGTGGCCACAGGGCGCGCTCATTCGATGACTTTGGGAACCAGATAGAGGCCGGCTTCCACCGCCGGGGCGATGGCCTGCAGCGCTTCGCGGTCGACCGTCTCGGAAACTGCGTCCTCGCGCAGCCGCTGGGTGGCGTCGAGCGGGTGGGCCAGGGGCGCGATGCCCGCGGTATCCGCCGCGCGCAGCTGATCGATCAGCCCGAGCACCCGGTTGATGCCGTCGGCGGTGGCGGCCAGGGTGTCTTCGGTAATGTCGATCCGCGCTAGGAACGACAGCTTTTCGATATCGGCTCGCTGGATCGCCATGCTATAGTTTCGGCCTGTTTCGGGGGGCTCCGGGAACCGCGAAAGGGTAGCACGGATGGCCGCCCCGGCAGAATCCCGGCCGGCTCTCCCCGGGCCCTTGGCGGCGCGATCCGCGCCGGCACCGAGACCCGAACCACCGCTACCAGGAATCGCCTTCTCCATGATCAAACGCCTGCGGGGCCTGTTCTCGAACGACCTCTCGATCGACCTCGGCACCGCCAACACCCTGATCTATATCGAAAACAAGGGCATCGTGCTGAACGAGCCCTCGGTGGTCGCGATCCGCCACCACCACGGCCAGAAATCGGTCGAGGCGGTGGGCGCCGACGCCAAGCGCATGCTTGGCCGTACGCCGGGCAACATCACCGCCATCCGCCCGCTCAAGGACGGGGTGATCGCCGATTTCCAGGTCACCGAGAAGATGCTCCAGTACTTCATCAAGAAGGTGCACTCGCACAGCTTCATCCCGCCCAGCCCGCGGGTGCTGGTGTCGGTGCCCTGCGTGGCCACGGAGGTGGAGAAGCGCGCCATCCGCGAATCCACCGAACGCGCCGGGGCGCGCGAAGTGTTCCTGATCGAGGAGCCCATGGCGGCGGCGATCGGCGCCGGCATGCCGGTGCAGGAGGCCTGCGGCTCGATGGTGGTGGATATCGGCGGCGGTACCACCGAGGTGGCGATCCTGTCCCTCAACGGCGTGGTGTTCTCCGATTCGGTGCGGGTGGGCGGCGACCGCTTCGACGAGGCCATCATCAATTTCGTGCGCCGCAAGTACGGCAGCGTGATCGGCGACGCCACCGCCGAGCGCATCAAGATGGAAGTGGGCGGCGCCTACCCGAGCAAGGAGGTGCGCGAGATCGACGTGCGCGGCCGCAATCTCGCCGAGGGCGTGCCCAAGAGCTTCACGCTCAACAGCGACGAGATCCTCGAGGCCCTGCAGGAACCGCTCACCGCCATCATCCAGGGCGTCAAGCGGGTGCTGGAGCAGTCGCCGCCGGAACTGGCCTCGGATATCGCCGAGACCGGCATCGTGGTCACCGGCGGCGGCGCCCTGCTGCGCGACATCGATCTGCTGATCACCCACGAGACCGGGCTGCCGGTGATCATCGCCGAGGACCCGCTCACCTGCGTGGCGCGCGGTGGCGGCAAGGCGCTGCAGATGATGGACAAGCGCCGGCTCGACATCCTGATGACCTGAGTGCAGGTGGCGGGCCACCGCCCCCGCAACCGATTGCCGACCGCCGATGCCGCAGAGAATTTTCACCCGCAACGTATCGGCACCCCGCATGCTGCTGTTGCTGGCCCTGGCGGTAGGACTGATGGTGATCGACCAGCACACCACCTGGCTGGCTCCGGCGCGGGCCTGGATGGAGGACGTGGGCCAGGAACTGGCGCGGATGGCCGGCCTGGTCGGGCGCGCCGCGGGCTGGAGCCGCACCCAGCTGGCGGCTCCGGCCACCCTGGCGGCCGAAAACCAGCAGCTGCACGCCGAAATCCTGGTATTGAAGGGCCAAATCCAGCAGCTCGCGGCGCTGAGCGCCGAGAATACCCAGCTGCGCGCCCTGCTCAGTGCCGCCCCGCGACCCGGCCAACGGCTGCTGATGGCCCAGCTGATCAGCGTCGCGCCGGACCCCATGCGCCACCTGATCCACATCGACCACGGCAGCAGCGACGGCGTCTTCGTGGGCCAGGCGGTGATCGACGCCACCGGGCTGATGGGGCAGGTGATCGAGGTCGGCGAGCATCACGCCGAGGTGCTGCTGATCAGCGACGAACGCCACGCGGTGCCGGTGGCGGTGGCCGGCTCCGGGGTACACGCGATCGCCGAGGGCACCGGCGATTACCATCGCCTGCGCCTGCGCCACGTGTCGCCCACCCTCGACGTCGCCATGCAGGACCTGCTGGTCACTTCCGGGCTGGGCGGCCGCTTTCCGCCCGGCTACCCCGTGGGCCGGATCACCGCCATCGCCCACGAGCGCGGCCAGGCATTCGTCGAGGTATCGGTGGAGCCCGCGGCGCGGCTCGACCGCAGCCGTCAGCTGTTGCTGGTCTTCCCGGACGCCCCGGCGGCGCCCAACGCTCCGGCCGCGCCTGCCGCGGCCGTGCCACCGGAGTAGCGCGGTGCTGCGGATCCTGCTCTCGTTGGGCATCGCGCTGTTGCTGACGGCCAACGGCGCGCGTGCCGACTGGCAGTTCTTCCTGCCGCCGCTGGTGCTGCTGGTGACCCTGTACTGGGTACTGCACGGCCCCCTGACCTGCGGCCTCGGCTTTGCCTTCGGGGTGGGCTTGCTGGTCGATCTGCTGGGCGACGCCCCCCTCGGCCAGCATGCCCTGGCTTTCTGCGTCACTGCCCACCTGGCGCAGCTGCTGGAATACCGGGTGCGCCACTTCGTGCTGGTCCACCAGGCGCTGATGGCCGGGGCGCTGACGCTGGCCTACCAGCTGGTGGTGGTCGCGATCGGACTGGTACTCGACGACGGCAGCCTGCGTCTCGCCCAGTTCAATGCCGTCTGGAGCGCGATGCTGGCCTGGCCGGTACTGGCGCTGGCACTGCGGGGATGGCATGACCGCGCCTGGTGACCGGGACGCCGGCGCCGAGCTGCTGCTGGCCTCGGCCTCACCGCGGCGCGCCGCCTTGCTCGCCACCCTCGGGGTGCGCTTTCGGACGGCGCCCGCCGAGCTCGACGAAACGCCGCTGCGCGGCGAAGTCCCGGCTGCCTATGTGGCGCGTCTGGCGCTGGCCAAGGCGCGCGCGGTGGCCGCGGCCACCGGCACCCGGCTGCCGGTACTGGGTGCGGACACCACGGTGAGCTGTGGCGACCGCCTGTTCGGCAAGCCGGGGTCGGAGGCGGAAGCGGTGGCCATGCTGGGCGAACTGTCCGGCCGCACCCATCAGGTCTGCACCGCCGTCGCCTTGGTGCAGGGCAAACGCGCGGCAAGCGCGGTGGTCGTCACGGCGGTGACGTTCCGCGTGCTATCCACGGCCGAGTGCCGCGCCTACTGGCGCAGCGGCGAACCCGCCGACAAGGCCGGCGGCTACGCCCTGCAGGGCCTGGGCGGCGCTTTCGTCACCCGGGTCGAGGGCAGTTGCTCGGCGGTCGTCGGGCTTCCCCTGGCCGAAACCTATACACTGTTGCGGGAGTTTGACGTGGCGACGGGGCTGACCGACGCATGAGTACCGAGGTCCTGATCAACATCACCCCGTCCGAAACCCGGGTCGCCCGCGTCGACAACGGCGTGCTCCAGGAGATCAGCATCGAGCGCGCCCACAAGCGCGGCCTGGTGGGTAACATCTACAAGGGCAAGGTGGTGCGGGTACTGCCGGGCATGCAGGCGGCCTTCATCGACATCGGCCGCGACAAGGCCGGCTTCATCCACATCAACGACCTGCGCCCGCGCGGCGAGGAAACCGTCGCTCGCTGGGCGAGCGGCGAGCGCGACATCCGCACCCTGCTGCGCGAGGGCGACCTGCTCGCGGTGCAGGTGCTCAAGGATCCGATCGGCACCAAGGGCCCGCGCCTGACCACCTTTCTGTCGGTGTCCTCGCGCTTCCTGGTGTTCATGCCCAAGACCGACCACATCGGCGTATCCCAGCGCATCGAAGACGAGGGCGAGCGCGAACGCCTGCGCCAGGAGCTGCTCGCCGCAGTCTCCACCCAGGAGGTGATCGAGGAGCCGAGCGGGTACATCATCCGCACCGTCGCCGAGGGCATCGGCCGCGAGGAGATGAGCGCCGAGATCGTCTTTCTGCACCGCCTGTGGGCCTATATCAAGGACAAGATCGCCTCCAGCAACGAGATCGGCCGCCTCTACGAGGACCTGCCGCTGACCCTGCGCACCCTGCGCGATCTCGACCCAAGCAACATCGACCGCATCCGGGTCGATTCGGAAGAGGTGTTCGACCTGCTGCACCGCTTCACCGAGTACTTCAGCTCCGACATCCACGGCATGATCGAGCTGTACCGGGGCGAACGGCCGCTGTTTTCGCTCTACGGCGTGGAGGACGAGATCTCCCGCGCCCTGGAACGGCGCGTGGACCTCAAATCCGGCGGCTATCTGGTGTTTGACCAGACCGAGGCGATGACCACCATCGACGTCAACACCGGTTCCTACATCGGCCGCCACAACCTCGAACAGACCATTTTCAAGACCAATGTCGAGGCCGCTGCCGCCATTGCCCGGCAGATTCGCCTGCGCAATCTGGGCGGCATCATCATCGTCGACTTCATCGACATGCAGGATGCCGAGCATCGCCGCCAGGTGCTGCGCACCTTCGAGAATACGCTGGCCAATGACCGCGCCAAGCTGACCATCTCCGGCGTCTCCCAGCTCGGCCTGGTGGAGCTGACCCGCAAGCGCACCAGCGAAAACCTGCAGCAGCAACTCTGCGAGCCGTGCGGGGTCTGCCAGGGCAGGGGCTATCTGAAATCCGCCGAGACCGTAACCTTCGAGATTTTCCGGGAGATCCTCCGTGAAGCCCGCACCTACGAGTGCGACAAGATCCTGGTCATGGCGGCCCATTCGGTCATCGACCGCCTGCTGGCCGAAAACGCCGCCGACGTCGCCGACCTCGAGGCCTTCATCCGGCGGCCGATCGAGTTCCGGGTGGAAAACCTCTATTCTCAGGAACAGTTCGACATCGTGCCGCTGTGACCAACCCCAGCCATGGCGCACCACGACCCTGATCGCGGGCGCGCCGCCCGCACCGTCGCGCCCGGGCCATCCGCCGTGACGCGAACGACGGTCCGGGCAGGAGCGTACCACCGGCCATGAAGGTTGCGCGGAGCACCCTGCGCTGGCTGTGGACCCTGGCCGCCCTGGCCATCATCCTCTATGCCGCCGTGGTCGCCGTCGCCCGCGAATTCCTGCCCCGCCTCGACCAACTGCAGCCGCGCATCGACAACCTGTTGTCGGAGCGGCTCGGCGCCCGGGTCGCGGTGGCCGGCCTGGATGGCGACTGGACCGGCCTCGCGCCGCGCCTGCGCGTGGCCGAGGCGCACTTCGCCGCCGCGTCCGACGCGCCCGACTTCCTCGCCGTCGAAGGCTTCGACGCCGAGCTGCGCCTGCTGCGCAGCCTGCTCGCCCGCCAGCCGGACTGGTCCGATCTGCACATCCGGCGCCTGCGCGTCCGCCTCACCGAGACCGCCAGCGGCTGGCGTCTGTACGCGCCGCCCGGCGCGACCACCGGCGCCGTGCAGCGCCTGGCCGCCATCCTGCTCACCGGGCAGCGGACGCGGGTCGACGACGCGGAACTGGTGCTCGCCTTTCGCGCCGGCGAGGAGGCCCACCTTGGCATCCGCGACCTGCTGCTGGAGAACCGTGCCGGCTTCCATCGCGCCGGCGGCCGCATCACCCTGGCCGGCGCGGACATCGCCACCCTGGCGGCCGAATGGCGCGCCGCCGACCCGATCCGCGACTGGCGCGACAGCGAAGGCCGCGCCCACCTGCAATTTTCCCGGCTCGATCTGGCCGGCACCCGGGGCGTGTGGTTGCGCGGCCTGGCCCCCGACTGGGCCCGGCGGCTGGCGCCGGTGGCCGTCCCCATCGCTGCCGAGCTGTGGCTGGATGCCGCCAACGGCCGCGCCGACCTCCGCGGGCGCATCGCCGCCGAGCATCTGGCGCTGGCCGGCGCCTTGGCCGAAGACGCGCCGCGGGACCTGCGCGCCGACCTCACCGGCTGGATCGCCCCCGGCGAGGACTGGGGACTACGGCTACAGAATCTGGCGTTCGTCTGGCGCGACCGCGCCATCCGGCCGCTGAACCTGGCCATCCGCCAGCCGCTGGGTGACACCGGGCCGCCGCGCTTCCGCGTCGCCGCCGATCACCTCGATCTGGCCACGCTCAACGCCATGGCCCTGGCCACCGGACTGCTGCCCACCAAGGCCGCCGCTGCCTTCGCCGCGCTGAATCCGACCGGCGGCCTGCGCGATCCGCTGGTCGAAGTCGACTTCGGCGATCCCCAGCTGGTCACCCATGTCCAGGCCATCCTGGAAGAGGTGGCAGTGGATTCCTGGCACCACAGCCCCATCGTGCGGGGGGTCTCCGGCACGCTGGCGGCCTCGCCCCGCGGGGGCACCGTGACACTCGCCGGCCAGGGCGACATCCAGCTCGGTTTTCCCACCGATTACGATCAGTTGTTGCAGATCGGCGCGGCGCGGGGCAGCGTCGCTTTTTCCCTGGATGCCGGGTACAGGGCGCTGGAAGTCCATGGCAGCGACCTCGAGGTCACCGCCCCCGAAGGGGCCGGCCGCATCGCCGCCGCGTTCCGTCTCTGGCAGCCGCTGACGCCCGGGGACGGCGGTGAGATGTGGCTCAGCGCCGGCATTCGCGACACCAACCCCGGTTACGCGCGGCAGTTCCTGCCCAAGGTGCTGGATCCGCAGTTGCAAAGCTGGCTGGCCGCGGCGCTCGGCGACATGGCCATTCCCGAGGGTGCTTTCATCTGGCGCGGCCCCTTCGTAAAAGAGGCCGGTGCGCGCCGCACCATCCAGGTCTATGTCCGGGTGGCGGATGCCGATATCCGCTTCGATCCTCAGTGGCCCGGTCTCTCCGGCGTCGACGCCCAGATCACCGTGGACGACACCCGGGTAGCGGGCGTCGCCAGTACCGCCACCATCGCCGAGGTGCCGGTGCAGGACGTACGCTTTCACAGCGAGCCGTCCGCGGTTTCCGGCAAACCGCTGCTGGCGGTGACCGCAACCGCCGCCACCCAGGCCGATCGGGGCCTCGCCGTGCTCGCCCAGTCGCCACTGCGTGAGCGGGTCGCGGCCCTGCGCGACTGGCAGGCAGCGGGCGCGGTCGAGGTCGCGCTCGACCTGGCCATTCCGCTGTCGAAGGACCACCGCGGCGAGCGCTACCGGGCCAGCGTCCGATTGGCCGACGCCAGCCTCGAGCACGGCGGCAGCGGGCTGCGCTTCGACCGCATCCGCGGCGAGCTGAAATTCGCCGAGGACCGGGGCCTGCACGGCGAAGCGCTGGCGTTCCGGCTCTGGGGACAGCCGCTCACCGCCAGCGTGCGCAGCGATCCCGGCGGCGGCATCCAGTTCACATCCGCGGGCAGGATCGCCGCGGGCCAGTTGCCCGGTTGGCCGGACTGGCTGCGCAGTCGGGTCTCGGGCACCACCGATTACCGGGCCAGCTACCGGATCGGGGCGGGCGCTGGGGCGCCCAGGCTGGAGATCACCTCCGATCTGGTGGGCCTGCGGTCGGACCTGCCGGCACCCTTCACCAAGGCCGCGGAGCAGCCACTGCGCCTGGCGCTGGGGCTTTCCTTCGCGACCGAGGAAACCGGGCTCGACGGCCAGCTCGGCGCCCTGGCCACCGCGCGCGCGCGGCTGATGAATGGCCAGCTCGAGCGCATCGGCGTCACCCTGGGGGGCGCACCGGCCAACTTGCCCGCCGCGCCCGGATTGCGCCTCGACGGCCATCTGGAAGCGCTCGATCTCGACCAGTGGCGCGCGCTGTTGCCCCCGGGCGGGGGCTCCGGTCAGGCACTGGCGGCACTCGATCCCCGGCTCGATCTGCGCCTCGACCGGCTGCGCGGCGGCGGCCTGGAACTCGACGATCTCCACCTCGACGCCGCGCTGGCCGGCGCTGCCTGGCAACTGCACACCGACAGCCCGGCCCTGGCCGGGACCCTGACCCTGCCGGTGACCGGCGACCGCCCCCTGACCCTGGATCTCGACCACCTGGTGCTGCCCAAGCCGGATCTCGGCGATCCGTCGAGCCGGCTGGCGGCGCTGGATCCGCGCTCCCTGCCCGAACTCGACTTCGCCACCCGCGGGCTGCGCATCGGCGAGCGCCAGCTGGGCGACATCGCCTTCTCCGTGCGCCGCCTGCCCGACGGCATCCGCGTCCAGGACATCCGCGGCGAACTCACCGGCCTGCGCGCCGGCAATGGCAAGACGCCGCCGCTGCTGGACTGGGAGCGCCGCGGCGACGACCACAGCAGCCGTTTCGTCGGCACCGTGCTCAGCGACGACCTGGCCGGGGTGCTGCGCGCCTGGCGCCTGCCGGGCGCCATCGAGAGCGAGGAAACGGCGCTGGTGCTGGCACTGGAATGGCCCGGGCGGCCCTGGGAATTTCGCGCCCGCAACCTGCAGGGCGAGGCCGGCGTGCGCATCCGCGACGGCACCTTTCGCCGCGCCACCGGCGCCACCTCCAGCGCGGTGATGAAGCTGATCGGCCTGGTCAACTTCGACACCTGGCTGCGCCGCCTGCAGCTCGACTTTTCCGACCTGTTCGCCGCCGGCATGGCCTTCGACGAACTCAAGACCGGCGTGCGCTTCGATGCCGGCACCCTGCACTTCAAGCAGCCGGTGAAGGTGGAACTGCCCTCGGGCAAGATGCGTCTGGAGGGCAGCGCCGATCTGATCGCCGAGACCATCGACGCCCATCTGGTGGCGACCTTGCCGGTGGGCACCAACCTGCCCTGGATCGCCGCCCTCGCCGGGGGCCTGCCCGCCGCCGCCGGGGTCTATCTGACCAGCCGCATCTTCGGTCGCCAGGTGGACCGCATCTCCAGCCTCGGCTACCGGGTCACCGGCCCCTGGAGCGACCCGCGCATCGAGGTCGAGCGCGTGTTCAGCGACAAAGCCAAGTGAGCGCCACCCGGAGGAGAACATCATGTCGCAGCTCGCCATCATCCAGTTGCGCAGCGACGGCGATTGGGAGAGCCGGCTGGCGCGCGCCGGGGCGCTGATCGACGCCGCCGCCGCGCAGGGCGCAACGCTGGTGGTACTGCCGGAGAACTTTGCCTATTTCGGTGCCGACACCGAGGCGCTGGCGGCCGCGGCGCGGGCCGAGACCGGCTCCGATGGTCCGGCGCGGGCGCTGCTCACGACCAGCGCCCGGCGCCACGGCATCTGGATCCTGGGCGGTACCCTGCCCCTGTTCAGCGGTCTCGCCAACGACCGCGATCCGCGCCCGTTCGCTGCAGCGCTGCTCTACGACGCGGCCGGTGAGGAGGTGGCGCGCTACCACAAGATCCACCTGTTCGATGTCCAGGTGCGCGCCAGCGGCCGCCGCTATTGCGAGTCCGACAGCTTCCGGCCCGGCGCCGACCCGGTGGTGGTACACACGCCGCTTGGCAAGCTCGGCATCAGCGTTTGCTACGACCTGCGCTTTCCCGAGCTCTACCGCGGCTACGCGGCACGGGGCGCGGAACTGCTCGCGGTGCCCTCGGCCTTTACCGCCACCACCGGCGCCGCGCACTGGAAGTTGCTGCTGCGCGCCCGCGCGGTGGAAAACCAGTGCTATGTGATCGGCGCCAATCTGGGCGGGCGCGACCACCCGAGCCAGCCGACCTGGGGCGGCAGCGCCGTCATCGACCCCTGGGGCGAGGTCATCGCCGAACTGGAGGACGAGGAGGGTCTGATCCTGGCCCCGATCGATCGCGCGCGGCTGGCCCAGGTGCGCGCCGACATGCCGGTGCTGGACCATCGCCGGCTGTAGCCGGCCGTGCCGGCGGGTTACCCGGCAACCGGGGCTGGGAGACTTTTATCTCCCGGTGTGGTCCCATGATTGGGTCCACCCGGCCAACGACCGGAGAGACCATGAGCAAGAACGAGAAGAGGAGCACCAAACCATGACCGACCCGATCCGGACCGCGGCCGGAACCCCCGCCATCGAGCGCCAGGAATCCGTTCTGGCCACCAACAAGGTCCTGCGCAATACCTACCTGCTGCTGGCCTTGACCCTGCTGTTCAGTGCCGCCACCGCCGGTACCGCAATGGCCATGCAGATGCCCTATCTGGGCCCCTGGATCACCCTCGGCGGCTATTTCCTGCTGCTGTTCCTGACCACCAGCTTCCGCAACAGCGCCGTCGGGCTGGTGTGCGTGTTCGCATTGACCGGCTTCATGGGCATGACCCTGGGGCCGCTGCTCGCGCACTACCTGCAGCTGCCGGGCGGCCCGCAGCTGGTGACCAATGCGCTGGGCATCACCGGGATCACCTTCGTCGGCCTCTCGGCCTATGCCATCACCAGCCGCCGCGACTTCAGTTTCATGGGCGGGTTCCTGCTCGCCGGCATCCTGGTGGCCTTTCTGTGTGGGCTGGCGGCGCTGTTCTTCGAGCTCCCGACCCTGGCGCTGGCGGTCTCGGGGATGTTCGTGCTGCTGATGGTAGGCCTGATCCTGTTTCAGACCAGCAGCATCATCCACGGCGGCGAGACCAACTACATCATGGCCACCGTGACCCTGTACGTGTCGATCTACAACCTGTTTACCAGCCTGCTGCACCTGCTCGGGGTGATGGGCGACGACTGAAGCCCCGCCGGTGCCCGGCCCCTCAGCCGGGCCCCGGGCGCTCCCCTCGATCCCGTCCGATCCGCCGCCTCCAGGCGCTCCCGCACCTCGGCAGCGGTGGCCGGCTCAGCGCCAGCGGCACGCACCGCGGCCGCCGCTGCGCGCACCAGTTCCTCGTTGCCGCGCGGGCACTGGAAGGGCGCGTCTTCGAGGCCAACGCGGACGTGACCGCCCAGCGCCACGATGGTCGGAATCAGCGGCAGCAGATCGACGTGCAGGCCGGCCACCATCCAGGGTGCGCCGGGCGCTTCCTCGGCCATCAGTTTGGCCAGTGCCTCCACCGCCCAGTCGCGCGGCGGAAAGCAGAAGGTGAAGCTGCTCGACAGCATGAAGCGGTACACCGGGGTCTTGAGCCCCGGCGTGGTGTGGTGCAGCTTGGCGCCCTCGCGGATGAAACCCGGTTCGTAACAGGCGTAGGCCGGGCGCCAGCCCTGCTCGGCGGCGTGCGCGGCGCAATCGCGCAGCACACCCGGCGGATTGCTGTACACGTCGCCCTCGCCGCCGAACAGGTTGGCGGCGCTCTCCCGGGTCGAAAAGTTGCAGGAACCGGGATCGAGCACGCCCCATTCCAGCACGCCGCGGCGAGTCAGCTCGTCGGTGGTGGCGCAGCGCTGCCCAGCGTCGTTGGGCATCGGCAGCGCCACCGCGGTGGGGTAGACGATGGCGTCCACCTCGCGGCGGATGCCCTCGATGAAGGCCGCGCAGTTGTCGGGGTCGCTGTTCTGGCGCCCGGTGGTCGGGTCCAGGGTATGGGCGTGGACGATGGCGGCGCCCGCGTTCACGCAGGCCACGCCCTCGGCGACGATCTCCGCCGCAGTGACCGGAATGCGCGGTTGCAGGGCGCGCGGCCAGGCGCCGTTGAGGGCGACCTCGATCCAGACTTTGGGTTTGCTCGACATCGGTGTTCTCTTTGTATCGTGGCTGAACGGCTTATCGTAGTTGGACGGCTTACCGTGGTTGGATAGCAATGGTCGGTTCAGGGACGCGGCCGCCCACAGCGCAGCATAACCCACCGGCTTGGGAGCGGAAGACTTCGGCAAAGGCGATGGTTTATCATCGCGCTCCCCTCCGGGATTGCAACCGGCGCTCGCGGAGGAGACAGAAACAACAATGATTTCAAGCGGTTGAAATATCCGGCGAGGCGACTAATGGGCTCAGAACAGATCGATCTCCGGATCGCCGCGGTGCTCGAACAGCTCCGCGATCTCCCCGGCGCCCTGCTGCCGGTGCTGCACGAAATCCAGCACGAGCTGGGCCATATCCCGCCCGAGGCGGTGCCCGCGATCGCCCGCGCGCTCAATCTCTCGCGCGCCGAAGTACACGGCGTCATCAGTTTCTACACCCATTTCCGCACCACGCCCGCGGGCGAGCACGTGCTCCAGGTGTGCCGCGCCGAGGCCTGCCAGGCGTCGGGCTCCCGCACCCTGGAAGCTCATGTCAAGGCGCGCCTGGGCATCGACTACGGCGCTACCACCGCCGATGGCAAGGTCACTCTCGAACCCGTCTACTGCCTGGGCAACTGCGCCTGCGGCCCCTCGGTGCAACTCGATGACACCCTGCACGCGCGGATGACGCCGCAAGCCTTCGATGCCCTGCTGGCCGACTTGGAGGTGAAGCCGTGACCCGCGTATTCGTGCCCGGCGACGCCACCGCCTGCGCGCTCGGCGCCGACGCTGTGGCCGCCGCGATCGCCGAGCAGGCCCGGGCGCGCGGCCTCGATATCGAACTGGTGCGCAATGGCTCCCGCGGCCTGTTCTGGCTCGAACCCCTGGTCGAGGTCGAGACCGCCACCGGGCGCGTCGCCTATGGCCCGGTGACGCCGGCCGATATCGGCAGTCTCTTCGACAGTGGCTTGCTTACTGGCGGTCGGCATCCGTTGGCACTCGGGCCCACCGAACAGATCCCGTACCTGCGCGACCAGACCCGGGTCAATTTCGCCCGCGCCGGGGTGATCGATCCGCTCAGCATCGCCGATTACCAGCGCCACGACGGCTTCGCCGGTCTCGCCAAGGCCCTGACCATGACCGGCCAGCAAGCCGTCGATGTGGTCAAGGCCTCCGGCCTGCGCGGCCGCGGCGGCGCCGCCTTCCCCGCCGGCATCAAGTGGCAGACCGTGCTCGACGCGCCGGCAGACCAAAAATACATCGTCTGCAACGCTGATGAAGGCGATTCCGGCACCTTCGCTGACCGCCTGCTGCTGGAAGCCGATCCGCTGCAACTGATCGAGGGCATGACCATCGCCGGGCTGGCGGTGGGCGCCACCCAGGGCTACATCTATGTGCGCTCGGAATATTCGCGCGCCTTCGCGGTGCTGCGCGCCGCCATCGCGCTCGCCCGCGAGGCCGGGTTTCTGGGGCCGGACATCTGCGGCAGCGGCCGCGCCTTCGAACTCGAAGCGCGCCTCGGCGCCGGCGCCTACATCTGTGGCGAAGAGACCGCGCTGCTCGAAAGCCTCGAAGGCCGTCGCGGCCTGGTGCGCGCCAAGCCGCCGCTGCCGGCGGTCCAGGGGCTGTTCGGCCAGCCCACGGTGATCAACAACGTGCTCACGCTCGCGAGCGTGGCGGCGATCTTCGCCCGCGGCGCCGCCTGGTACGCCGGCCTCGGCTGCGGCCGTTCGCTCGGCACCTTGCCCATGCAGCTCGCCGGCAATATCAAGCGCGGCGGCCTGGTGGAGCTTCCTTTCGGCCGCACCCTGCGCGAACTGATCGAGGACTTCGGCGGCGGTACCGCCTCCGGGCGCCCGGTGCGTGCGGTGCAGGTGGGCGGGCCGCTCGGCGCGTATCTCTCCGCCGACGAACTGGACATCGTCCTCGACTACGAAGCCTTCGCCGCGCGCCGGGCGATGCTCGGCCACGGCGGCGTGGTGGTGTTCGACGACAGTGTGGACATGGCCGAGCAGGCGCGCTTCGCGATGGAATTCTGCGTCGCCGAATCCTGCGGCAAGTGCACGCCCTGCCGCATCGGCTCGACCCGCGGCGTGGAGGTCATCGACCGCATCCGCGCCGGCACCGCCCGCGAGCAGAATCTGATTTTGCTGCGCGAGCTGTGCGATACCATGGAATTCGGCTCGTTGTGCGCCATGGGCGGGCTCACGCCCATGCCGGTGCGCAGCGCGCTCGACAAATTTCCGCAGGATTTCGGGGCCTGAGCCCCGGGAGGCCGCCATGTTGCAGTACTACGATCCCGCCCCGTCCTACGAGCCGGCGCACGCCGACCGCGATTTCGGCACCCCGCCGAGCGCGAGCGAACAGCAGGTCACGCTCACCATCGACGGCCGCGAAGTGACGGTCGCCGCCGGCACCTCGGTGCTGCGCGCCGCCGCCGAGCTGGGCATCAAGATACCCAAGCTGTGCGCCACCGACTCGCTGCAGGCGTTCGGTTCCTGCCGCATGTGCATGGTCGCCATCGACGGCCGCAAGGGTTATCCGGCGTCCTGCACCACGCCGGTCGAGCCCGGCATGGTGGTGCGCACCCAGACCGACGAGGTCGCCCGGCTGCGCCGCAACGTGATGGAGCTGTACATCTCCGATCACCCGCTCGACTGCCTGACCTGCGCCGCCAACGGCAACTGCGAGCTGCAGGACACCGCGGGCGAAGTCGGCCTGCGCGCGGTGCGCTATGGCTATGCCGGCGCCAACCATCTCGACGCCGAGAAGGACACCTCCAACCCCTATTTCACCTTTGACCCCGCGAAGTGCATCGTCTGTTCACGCTGCGTGCGCGCCTGCGAGGAAACCCAGGGCACCTTTGCGCTCACCATCGACGGCCGGGGTTTCGCCTCCAAGGTCAGCCCGAGCCAGAACCAGTCGTTTCTCGACTCCGAGTGCGTGTCCTGCGGCGCCTGCGTCAACGTCTGCCCCACCGCAACCCTGATCGAGAACCGGGTGATCGAGCTGGGCCAGCCCGAGCACAGCGTGATCACCACCTGCGCCTACTGCGGCGTCGGCTGCGGCTTCAAGGCCGAGCTGCGCGGCACCACGGTGGTCAACATGCGCCCCTGGAAGGACGGCAAGGCCAACGAGGGCCACGCCAGCGTCAAGGGCCGCTTCGCCTTCGGCTACGCCACCCACGCCGACCGCATCACCACGCCCATGGTGCGCGAGGACATCCACCAGCCCTGGCGCGCCGTGTCCTGGGACGAGGCCTTCGCTTTCGCGGCGGAGAAATTGCGCGCCATCCAGGCCAGGTACGGCCGCAACAGCATCGGTGCCATCACCTCCTCGCGCTGCACCAACGAGGAGGTTTACCTGGTGCAGAAGCTGGTCCGCGCCGGCTTCGGCAACAACAACGTCGATACCTGCGCGCGGGTCTGCCATTCGCCCACCGGCTACGGCCTCAAGACCACGCTCGGCGAATCCGCCGGCACCCAGACCTTCGCCTCCGTCGCCAAGGCGGACGTGATCATGGTGATGGGTGCCAATCCCACCGACGCCCATCCGGTGTTTGCCTCCCGGCTCAAGCGCCGCCTGCGCGAAGGCGCCAAACTCATCGTCGTCGATCCGCGCCGCATCGATCTGGTCGATGGCCCCCACGTCAAGGCCGCGTACCACCTCCAGGTGCGGCCAGGGACCAATGTCGCCTTCATCAACGCCATGGCCCATGTGGTGGTCACCGAGGGCCTGGAGGATCGCGAGTTCATCGCCGCGCGCTGCGAGGCCGAGGCCTACGCAACCTGGCGCCAGGTCATTGCCGACCCGCGCCATTCGCCGGAAGCGACCGAAGCCGAGACCGGGGTGCCCGCCGCCGATCTGCGCGCCGCCGCCCGGCTCTACGCCACCGCCCGCAACGCCGCCATCTACTATGGCCTCGGCGTCACCGAGCACAGCCAGGGCTCGACCACGGTGATGGGCATCGCCAATCTGGCCATGGCCACCGGCAACCTGGGCCGCGAAGGCGTGGGCGTGAATCCGCTGCGCGGCCAGAACAATGTCCAGGGCTCCTGCGACATGGGCTCCTTCCCCCACGAGCTGCCGGGCTACCGGCACATTTCCGACGCCGCCACGCGCGCGGCGTTCGAAGTGCAGTGGGGCGTGCGGCTCGACGACCAGCCCGGCCTGCGCATCCCCAACATGTTCGATGCCGCCATCGACGGCGACTTCAAGGGTCTGTACTGCCAGGGCGAGGACATCGCCCAGTCCGATCCCAACA
>JADLCO010000019.1 GCA_020847115.1 Pseudomonadales bacterium
AGAACAGGGCCTGTCGGACCAGGAGATCGCCTTCTACGATGCCCTGGCGGAGAACGAGTCCGCCCTGCAGGTGATGGGTGACGACAAGCTGCGCGTGATTGCCCACGAACTGCTGGTGTCCTTGCGCGAAAACGTCGCCGTCGACTGGGCCCACCGCGAATCGGCCCGCGCCCGGCTGCGGGTGCTGGTCAAGCGCATCCTGCGCAAGTACGGCTACCCGCCCGATTTGCAGGACGCGGCGGTGCAGACGGTGCTGCAGCAGGCCGAGGTGCTGTCGGCGTCCTGGGTGTCTGGTTGACCCCTCCCGGGTCGGTCGGGATGAATTTTCCACCGTTGCCGCAGTCCATTCGGCCATCGTCGGCAGCTTTCCACCCGGGCTCGGGGTGAGGCGCCAGTACCACGGGACTTTGCATGTCTGCCAGCCACCCCAATGCCCCATTCTCTCGCCGCCGCCTGCTGCTGGCCCTGGCGATGCTGGCGATGCTGTCGTTGCTCGCCTTTCTGGTGCTGCGCAGCCCGGACGCCGAGCCCCCGGCGCTGGCGGCGGTGGAGCTCGCGGATCTGGAGGAGACCATCACCGCCCAGGGCAAGCTGGAGCCCAAGGAGCACGTCATCGTCGGCGCCCAGGTCTCCGGGCAGCTCAGCCGGCTGCATATCGAGGTGGGCGACCGGGTCCGGGCCGGCCAGCTGATCGCCGAGATCGACCCGCGGCTGCTGGAGGCCCGGGTGGCGGCCAGCCGCGCCCGCGTCGCGGCACTGGAGGCCCAGCTCGCCGAACAGCGCGCGCAGATCATCTATGCCGGGCAGGTGCTGGCCCGCAATCGCGACCTGATCGGGCTGCGCGCGGTGAGCCAGGAAGCGCTGGAGGAGAGCGAATCCTCCCTGCGGGTGGCCCAGGCCCGGGCGAATTCCATCCAGGCCCAGCTCGAGGAAGCCCGCTCCACGCTAGCGGGGGATCAGACCAACCTCGGCTATACCCGCATCCTTGCTCCCATGGCCGGCACCGTGGTCAGCCAGACCGCGCGGGAGGGCCAGACCCTCAACGCCAATCAGCTCGCGCCGGAACTGCTGCAGATCGCCGATCTCGGCACCATGACCGTGCGCGCTCAGGTGGCCGAGGCCGATATCCCCCGCATCCGGCCGGGCATGCCGGTGGAATTCACCATCCTGGGGGCGCTGGAGCGGCGCTGGAGCGCGGAGGTGCGGCAGATCCTACCCTCGCCGGAGCTGATCAACGATGTGGTGCTCTACAACGTGCTGGCGGATGTGGACAATGCCAGCGGCGAGCTGATGAATGGCATGACCACCCAGATGTTTTTCCTGGGGGCCCGCGCCGAGCAGGGGCCCAGTATTCCCACCGCCGCCCTGGGGCGGCGACTGCCGGATCAGGCTGGCGTCGGCGAGGCCTACGAGATCGAACGCTGCCGTGCCGCCGGCTGTGGGCCCGCCACGGTGCAGATCGGCATCATGACCCGCGCCCGCAGTGAGGTCCGCGCCGGTCTGGAACCCGGTGACCAGGTGCTGCTGCCGGTGGCCGGCGGCGCCGCCGCGGCGGGCCGACCGCGCCGGTTGCTGTTCTGACGATGGCGGTGCCGCTGCTGGAGCTGCGCGATGTCGGCCGCTATTTCCGCGCCGGGGACACCGAGGTGCGCGCGCTGGATGGGGTCTCGCTGACCATTCATCGCGGCGAGTTTGTCGCCATCATGGGGGCGTCGGGCTCGGGCAAGAGCACCCTGATGAATGTCCTCGGCTGTCTGGATCGCCCCGATGCCGGCAGCTACCGGATCGGCGGCCGGGCGGTGGCCGAACTCGACGACGATGCCCTCTCCGCACTGCGCCGCGAGACCTTTGGCTTTGTGTTCCAGCGCTACCATCTGCTGTCCGGGGAGAGCGCCCGCGAGAACGTGGAAATGCCGGCGCTCTATGCTGGCGTACCCCGCGCCGAGCGGGCCGAGCGGGCCGCCGTCCTGCTCGCCCGCCTGGGGCTCGCCGACCGCGCCCACCACCGTCCCGGCCAGCTCTCGGGCGGCCAGCAGCAGCGCGTTGCCATCGCCCGGGCACTGGTCAACGATCCCCCGGTGATCCTCGCCGACGAGCCCACCGGGGCCCTCGACAGTCACAGCAGCGCCGAGCTGATGGCACTGCTCGCCGAACTCCACCGGGAGGGCCGCACCCTGGTGGTGATCACTCATGATCCGGAGGTCGCGGCCCACGCCCATCGGGTGGTACGCATTGCCGATGGCCGCATTCTCGACGACCAGCCCACCGCCGATCCCCGGCCGGTCACCGCTGCATCCGCCGGCACTACTGGCTCTGCCGGCCTGCTGCCGGACCTCGGCGAGGCGGTGAAGGTGGCGCTGCGCTCGCTGCGGGTCAACCTGCTGCGCACCGCCCTGACCCTGCTCGGCATCGTCATCGGCGTGGCCTCGGTGATCGCCATGCTGGCGGTGGGCGAGGGCAGCCGCCGCGACATCATCGAGCAGATCAGCGCCATGGGCACCAACCTGCTGGTGGTGCGCCCAGGGGCGCCCGGCATCCGCGGTGGCGGGGAGGTCGCCACCCTGACGCCGGCGGATGCCGAGGCCATCGCCGCGCTGCCCGGTGTCGCCCGGGTGCTGCCGGAGCGCAGCAGCCGCCTGACCACCCGCGCCGGCGCCGTGGATTACGCCACCACCATCCAGGGCGTGGGGCCGGAGCTGCCGGCGCTGCGGGACTGGCCGGTGGCCGCCGGTAGCTTCTTCACCGCGCGCGACCAGCGCAGCCAGGCCCCGGTGGCGGTGCTGGGCCAGACCGTGGCGCGCCTGCTGTTTGCCGAGGGCGTGGATCCAGTGGGGCAGTTCGTGCTGATCCGCAACGTGCCCTTCGAGGTCATCGGTCTGCTGGCGGAGAAGGGCGTCTCCACCTGGGGCAACGACCAGGACGATGTGGTGTTCGTCCCCCTGACCACCGGCCTGGTGCGGCTGTTCGGCGGCACCCACCTCAACGCCATCACCATCGAGGTCGCCTCCGCCGAGCTGGGCGACCGGGTGCAGGCGGCCGCTCGCGAACTGCTGCTGGCGCGTCATCGCAGCGAGGATTTCAGCATCCGCAACATGGCCTCGCTGCTCGACATGGTGGACCGCACCCAGGGGACGCTCAGTCTGCTGCTGGGCTCGGTGGCGGCCATCTCGCTGCTGGTGGGCGGTATCGGGGTGATGAACATCATGCTGGTCAGCGTTACCGAGCGGACCCGCGAGATCGGCATCCGCCGCGCGGCCGGTGCGCGCATGGGCGATATCCTGCTGCAGTTCAACACCGAGGCGGTGGTGATCTGTACTTTGGGTGGGCTGGCCGGGCTGACCCTCGGCTATCTGATCGGCTTCGGTTTGGGTGGCGCCGGCCTGGCGGTGGCCTTCACCCCCGCCCCGGCCGTGCTCGCCTTCGCCAGCGCGGTGTCCACTGGCCTGGTCTTTGGCCACCTGCCGGCCCGCAAGGCCGCGCGCCTCGATCCCGTGGTGGCCCTGGGTGCGGAGTGATCCCCGCGCACTGCTCCCGGGTGTGGCGGTACTGTTGCTGACCGCCTGCACGCTGATCCCGGAGCCGGCGCCGCCGCCGGGCCCGATTCCGGACACCTGGCCCCAGGCCGAGATCACTGCCGCGCCCCTGCCGGCGGCCTGGTGGCAGACCTTCGGCAGTCCCGGGATCGACACTCTGGTGGAGGCCGCACTGGCCGCCAACCGGGATCTGGCGGCGGCCCTGGCCCGCATCGAGCAGGCCCGCGCCAGCGCCAGGATCGCCGGCGCCGGTCTCTGGCCCCGGATCGATGCCGCCGGCACTGCCACCGATACCCGGCAGAGTGGCGGCGGCTCCCTGACCGCCATCACCGGCAGCGGGGCCACCCGGATCGGCACCAGTTCCGGAACCAGCTACCGGGGCCAGTTGCAGGTGGCTTACGAGGTCGACCTGTTCGGGCGGGTGCGGGCCGGCCGGGATGCCGCCCGCGACCGGCTGGTGGCATCCGAATTCGACCACCAGGCCCTGCGCCTGGTCACCGCCGCGGAGGTGGTGCAGACCGCCCTCGACCTGGCCGCCACCGGGCAGCGCCTGCGACTGGCGGCGGACAACCTGGACAACGCCCGCGCGGTGCTGGAGGTGCTCGACGCCCGCCTCGTGGCCGGGCGCAGCGCCGCTCTGGAACGCGACCAGCAGCGCGTCGCGGTCGCCGGACTGGAAGCCGAGCTCGCCGCGCTGGAGGAAGATCGCGCCCGCCAACGACACCAGCTGGCGCTGCTCAGTGGCGTTCCCAGTCCGGACTTCAGGGTGCCCGAGATCGTCTGGGAGGAGCTGCAATTGCCGGCGGTGCGGCCCCGGGTGCCCGCCAGCCTGCTGCAGCAACGTCCCGACCTGCGCCGCGCCGAAGCCCAGCTGGCCGCCGCCGGCGCCGATCTGGGCGCCGCCCGCGCCGCCCTCTACCCCAGCCTGGACATCGGCTGGGATCGCACCTGGACCGATCAGTCCAGCGCCACCCTCACCAATCTCAGTGCCGGTCTGCTGGCGCCTCTGTTTCGCGGCGGGGCTCTGCGGGGCGAGGTGGCGCGCAGTGCCGCGCGGCGGCAGGAGCTCGCCGAGCAGTACCACCAGGCGCTGCTGACCGCCTTCGGCGAGGTCAGCGATGCCCTGGCCGCCCAGCGCCAGAGCGACCTGCGCGGGGCGGCGCTGCGCCGCGCCGCTGCGGCGGCCCGGGATGCCTACGCCGTGGCCCGCGCCCGCTTCGAACGGGGCGCCATCGATTTTCAGGCGCTGCTGGAGGTGCAGCGGAGCCTGATTCAGGCCGAGGACGCCGCGGCCGGCGCGCGCCTCGCCGAGCTTCAGGCGGCGCTGGCGCTGTATCGGGCGCTGGGCGGCGACACCTGAATCGCGGGTCGGGCATGATGCTTGCCCCACAGCAGCAACCTCCAACAGTCGGCCGCCGCGTGTCAGCCACCGAGATCACCGCCCACACCCCGGACGGACACGCTCCGGGCGCCCAGGAGCTGCCCGCCGGCTGGGCGGCGCGGCTCGAACTGGGGCTGGCCCGGCGGGGTGAACGCACTGCCCTGGTGCGCAATCGCTCGCTCGGCCCCCTGCGGGTGCAGCGGCCCTTCTACCCGACGTCCGCCGAGTGCCATCTCTATGTGCTGCACCCGCCCGGCGGGCTGGTGGCCGGCGACAGCCTGGACATCGCCGTCGAATGCGGCGCCGATACCCGCGTGCTCTGCACCACCCCCGGCGCCGGCCGCGCCTACCGCGGCGGCAGCACCCAACGGCCCCAGACCCAGGCGGTGCGGATCCAGGTCGCCGTCGGCGCCCACTGCGAATGGCTGCCCCAGGAGAACATCCTGTTCGCCGGTGCCTGGGCCCGGAGCGACGTCGAGGTACGGCTCGCACCCGGCGCCCACTACACCGGCTGGGACATCGCCTGCCTGGGCCGGCCGGCCGCCGGTGAGCGCTTCACGCGCGGCCTGTTCGAACAGCGCCTGTGGCTGTGGCGCGGCGACCGGCCCCTGCTCGGCGAGCGCCAGCGGCTGGCCGGCGGCGACGCCAGCCTCGACGCGCCCTGGGGCCTGGGCGGCTACCCGGTGTTCGGTACCATGGTCACCACCACCGGCAATGCCACTGTCCGCGACCGCCTGCGCGAGCTGATCGCCGACTTCGGTGACGACGGCGTCCTCGCCGCCGCCACGCTGTTGCCGGAGGTGCTTGCAATGCGCGCCCGCGCCCGCTGCAGCGCCCGCCTGCGGAGCCTGTTCATCGCCCTGTGGCAGGAGCTGCGCTGCCGCCACGATGGCACCGAGCCCGCCCTGCCGCGCATCTGGTCCACCTGATTTCACTGCCAAGGAGCCTTCATGGAACTCACCCCCCGCGAGAAGGACAAGCTGCTGCTGTTCACCGCCGCGCTGCTCGCCGAGCGGCGCAAGGCTCGCGGCCTGAAACTCAACTATCCGGAAGCCGTGGCCTACCTCAGCGCGGCCATCCTGGAAGGGGCCCGCGATGGCCGCACGGTGGCTGAACTGATGGATTACGGCCGTACATTGCTGACGCGGGAGGACGTGATGGAGGGCGTGGCCGAGATGATCCCGGACGTACAGGTGGAGGCCACCTTTCCGGACGGCACCAAGCTGGTGACCGTGCACGAACCCATTGTCTGAAGGAGCGCTCATGATCCCCGGAGAAATCGACACCGCCCCCGGCGAAATCGACCTCAACGCCGGACGGCCGACGGTCACGCTCAGCGTCGCCAACACCGGCGACCGGCCGATCCAGGTCGGTTCGCACTACCACTTCGCTGACGTCAACCCGGCGCTCGCCTTCGACCGCGCCGCCGCGCTCGGCATGCGGCTCGACATCCCGGCCGGCACGGCGGTGCGTTTCGAGCCCGGCCAGGAGCGTGACGTCACCCTGGTGCCGTTCGGCGGCAAGCGCGAAGTCTACGGCTTCCAGCAGAAGGTCATGGGCAAGCTATGAGGACGATATTTCTGGCCGCAGCAATGGCTCTCACCGCTCCCGCCTGGGCGCAGGAGGTCGACTGCACAAATGCCATGGCGCAGCAGG
>JADLCO010000020.1 GCA_020847115.1 Pseudomonadales bacterium
CCCCTTTACCTGCGGGCTACGTCACCCTGCCAGTTGACAGCAGGTCACCGCCGCTTGGGCTCATGCCCCCTCACAGCAGAGGGCAAGGCATTCGTTCACTTCCTCCTTTCTCCTTTGCATTCCAGAAATATGCGCCCGAGGCGCACCGTAAGTGAAGTCCGACACCCACAGCATGTTCGGCGCCGGCGCGTGGAACTGGCGGTTGACCTGATCGAGCGGGCACGGCGCGGCCTTGTCGCTGATCGTTGTCTTCACCGGCTTACCACGGATCACGCCTTGCAGGCCCAGATCACGCATCAGCCGTTCCACCGTGCAACGGGCGATGTCGAAGCCCTCGCGCTGCATCTGCCGCCATACCTTGCGCACGCCATAGACCTTGAAGTTGGCATCAAACACGCGCCGAACCTCTGGCTTCATCGCCTCGTCACGCTGGGCACGTGGTGACAGGCGCGACGGATCGCGGCGCTGTGCCACGCGCTCAATGGTAGGTGGATGGGACGATCGGCAGAACCCGGCAGGTCGGCTCGACCCCATACTCATCCCGATGCTCATCAATGAAGCTGGTCATCGCTTGAACGGGCGGTCGAGCTCCGCCTGGGCAAAATATGCAGAGGCCTTGCGCAGGATCTCGTTGGCCTGCCGCAACTCCCGGTTCTCGCGCTCCAGTGCCTTCAGCCGGTCGGCCAACTCGGTGGGAACGCCGGCACGCTTGCCGCTGTTCACCTCAGCCTTCTTCACCCACTCCAGCAGCGTGTGCCCTGAGCAGCCGATCATGGCAGCAATCGAGGTGATCGCTGCCCACCGGGATGGATGTTCGCTCTCGTGATCCAGCACCATGCGGACTGCCCGCTCACGAACCTCAGGCGCAAACTTGTTCGTCGTCTTGCTCATCGTAGACCCTTCCTCTCAGGAGTTAGGGCCTCCGGCAATCCCGGGACGGTTCAATACGACGCCGAGGGCTGCGGCGAAATCGGCGAAGACGAAATACTGAGTAACCCCATCGCGAACTGGCTAAGGCGACCATCTAGCCTGCATGCGCAGCATGCACTTCACGTTCGTAAATGAAGAGATTGGGCAACTTGAGATATCATCCGTTGTCCGTAGCGCTCGCGTTTGCGGTCAGTCGCCCCCGCGCGACACCGGCAACAGCGCGCCGCTGATAGCCCGCCCCTGCTTGCTCGCGAGAAACAGGATCACGTCGGCGATGGCCTGGGGCGTCACCCAGGTTGAAAAATCGGCATCGGGCATGTCGGCGCGGTTGACCGGAGTGTCGATTGTACTGGGCAGGATCGCATTGACCGTGACCGAACTTCCGGCCAACTCCGCCGCAAGCGCCTCAGTCAACTTATGAATGCCCGCCTTGGACGCGGCATAGGGCGCGAAACCGGTATCGGCTTTAAGCGCGCCTTCCGCCCCTAGATTGATCACTCGACCGGCCTGACTGCGGCGGATCGCCGGCAGGGCGGCGCGGGTGATGGTCACCGTCGAACGCAAATTCGTGGCGAACATCCGCTCCCACGCAGCCAAGCTGCCATCGGCAACGGTTTCCCAGGTGAACCCACCGGCGATGTTGACCAGCACGTCGATCCCGCCCAGATCCGCCTCGATCCGGGCGACGGCGGCGGCCACTCCAGGCTCGTCGGTTAGGTCGAGCCCCGGCAAATCAAGTCCGGCCGACAACGTGTCAGGCGCTGCAGGCGCAATGTCAAGCCGGGCGACCCTGTCGCCATTGTCCGCGAAGGCACGCGCTACCACTCGGCCAAGCGAGCCGAACCCCCCCGTCACCACAACAACCTTTCCGCTCATTCAATACCTCCCTTGCAGCCCGCCACGAAGCATTCATTCTTGCGTCATCCCCGCCCAGAACGGAATCGCCTTTGATTACATAAGCGTGACCTCTCCGAATCTTTTCACCCACATTTTCAGAGTCGCCATGATGAAAATCATGGGCTCGCAATCGATGCAGTGTCAGGACCGTTTCAACACCGTTCTCACAAAGCTCTCCACCCGATCAAATAGGTTGCCATCACTTGCGGGATATATCCGATACCTTTAGTATCGTATTCGGCAGTGACATACAAGATGAACCCTTCCCCGTTACGGGGGTGAACCGACCCTTCCAACGGCACGTCTTGGAATTCGGACAAAAGGAATATAACAATGAAAGGCTCTTGGATCGAACTTGACGGCAGGGTTGCAACTGAGGGGGTGCTGGAGGCGATCTGGAGTGACCTGACGCTGGCGGAGCTGGCAGCCAAGCATGGCCTGCACCACACGATCATCGCGCCCTAGAAGCGGCAAGCCATCGAAAGGATGGCGAGCACGTGGATACCTCAAAGAACCCAGTAATTTTGTCGTGACCGCGTTTGGACGGGGGCCGGAGGCATGAAAGGCTTGGCTGTTTGCCCGATTTTCGGCTGATTTTGGTGTTTCCGGTACCCCTTGGAGCCGCTTTGATGTCATGCAGACGCAGTTTGCCCCTCAAGCCATACTAGGCGTTGGAAGTTATAGTCCAGGTGGGCCAGGCCGATCTTGATGGTGGCGCGGGCGATGCCGATGGTGCGCACGACCAGCCCCATCCGGTGCTTCTACCCCGCTGATCCGCAACCATTCCCTGGACCACTCCGGGTTAGAATTCCCCAGCCAAGGTCATGGTGACGGGCTGGGTGCGTCACCAGGATTCATCAGCTTGAACGGGGGACTGACGGGGGCAGTTTACTGGCACCCCGACATGCCGCAGGTCATCCGGTGCGACTGGCGGATAAACCACCGCGGCCACCCGGCCCCGGAACTCAGCCGGGGGGCCTGCTCACCACCCTGAGTGCGAGCAGAGCGAGCGGCATCAGGCTTGCCGCGAGCAGCGCGATCACCAGCAGGGTCGGGCGCATCCCCATCGTCCGGTAGAGCGGATCGAGCAGCGCGACCGCGAGGAACGAGCCGCTAAGGTTCACACCCTTGACGAGCCCGACCACGCGACCGCGGTTGCCGGCCGCCGAGAGGAGGTTGGCGGCCGACATCAAATTGGGCGCGACCCACGAACTGCCGCAGCCCAGCAAGACGGCGGCGAGCCCGAAGGCGACCGGCTGGACCGAGACCAGCAGGACCGCGCAGCCCATGCCGAGCACGGTAAGACACGTCATGAAGGCCGCGGCCAGCGACAGCCGCGACCGGGCCCAGCCGAAGAGCGCGGCGCAACCGGCCGCGCAGATCGACATCGCGGCGAGGACCGTGGCGGTCAGGCGGGGATCACCGAGCCCGGCATCGCGCATGAAGAACGGGAGGTAGACCGGGATCGAGAAGATCGCGATGCCGCTGGCCAGCGCAAGGCCGAGCGTGGACCAATGGCGCGCGGTCAACCGTTCCGCGGGCGGCCGGGCGGGCTGGCCCGGGGCCCGAGCCGTCGCGGGGACGTACCGCAGCGCCAGCCCGGCGAGGGGCAGCGGCAGCAGGTGGAGCAGGAAGGGCAGCTTCACCGAGACGGTGCCGAGGCCACCAGCGATAGCCACGGTGGCGATCGCGGCGAGGCTGCTGGTCATCGCATTGAGCCCGATCAGGCGATCGCGCCGTTCGGGCGCACAGCATTCGCCCATCAGGGCCACGCCCATGGTCAGGATCGCCGCCGCGCAGGCCCCGGCGAGGGTACGCTGGGCGATCAGCACGGGGATTCCATCGAGCAGATATCCGGCTGCGCCGAACAGACAGAAGCCGATCGTGGCAACGATGAGGGTGATGCGCCGGCCGACACGGTCGGACAGGGCTCCCGCCAGTGGCGCACCGATCACCATGCCAAGCCCGAGGCCGACCGAGACGTACTTGACCAGCGGCAGGACCGCAGGCTGCCCGGCATAGGCGGCTTCAATCAGCGGGAGGACCGGGCTCAGGCAGACCACGCCGAGCGAGGCGGGTACGCCCGTCAGGGCCAGAGTGAGGGCCAGCCCGCTGTCACGCGGGCGCGAAACTGTCATGAACGGGCATCCTTGCCCCGCGCGCGGGAGCGGCCGGCTGCCCGTCCCACCCGCGGCGGGGCTCAGAACTTGGCGTCGAGCGTGACGCCGAAGGTGCGCGGATCACCGTAGATGGTGGTTGCGTAGCCGAGCTGGCCGAAATCGACCGAGCGCATCACGTAGGCCTTGTTGGTGAGGTTCTTGACCCACAGCGTGAGCCCAAGCCCCTCGCCGCCCAGCCCGGTAGCGAGCCCGTCGAGCCGGAGCTGGCCATCGACCAGCCCCCTGGCCTCACCCTTGGTGGGCAGGCTGAAGGGCGAGGTGATCGGATTGCCGAACATCCAGAACGATGAGGTGTAGTTGTAACCCACCCGTGCGGTAAGCCGGGTGCTGCCGCCCAGCTCGCGGACGTAGGAGACGCCGGCGTTCGCCGTGTACTTCGGCGCATAGCCCGGGGTGAACAGCGCGGCGGCATTGGCATTGGCCCCGGTGCTGCTGACCTGCGGGAAGTCCTGCGGCGAGGTCTTCACGTAGCCGAACGACCCGTCGAGCGTCAGGTGGTTGGTCACCGCGAAGCGGCCTTCGAGTTCGAAGCCCCAGTAGTTGGTCTTGCCGGCATTGACCACGGCATTGCCGAACGAGCCACCCCCGGTGATCGGGATCGGCAGCGAGACGAGCTGGTTCTTGTACTCGTTGTAGAACGCCGAGCCGTTGATCCGCACGCGGTGCGAGAACTCGGTCTTGAAGCCCAGCTCGTAGGAGGTGATCGTTTCCTCCTTGAACGGGATCAGCCCGATGTTGTTGGCCACGCTGGTCGGCTGCCGGGCATTGAACCCGCCCGACCGGTAGCCGCGGGCCACGCGGGCGTAGAGGTTGACCTCCGGCGAGGCGCGGTAGTCGAACGTGACGTGCCCGGTCGGCGCGGAGAAGCTCTTCTTCTGGTCGTTGAGCGCGATCTGCACCGGATCGGTGAACGGCGCGGCGCCGTTCTGGAACACCTCCATGCGCTTCTTGTCCCAGCTGTAGCGCAGCCCGACCGTCAGCCCGAGCGCGCCATCCGGGCCACCGAAGCGGTAGGTCCCCTGCCCGTAGAGCGCGAAGGATTCACTCCACGACCGGTAGCCCAGCGTCGAGGACTGCGGCACGCCGCGGAAGCGGGCCGGGTTGCCCGCCTGGAGCAGCGGGGCCAGCGCGCCGAAGTTCGTGGCATTAAACACGGCCTGGTTGGTGTCGAGCACGAACAGGAAGTTCTGCGGATTGCGCTCGTAGCCGCTCTCCTTGAAGAAAAAGCCGCCGAGCACCCATTCGAAGCTGCCGCCGCTGTCGGAGATCAGCTCGATTTCCTGGCTGAACTGCTTCTGCCGGCGATAGTTCACCGTCTCGAACAGGCCCTGGGTGGTGGTGGGTACGGCCTGCCCTGCGAGGAAGGCGGCGTTCGCGGCCGGCAGGAACAGCGCGAGAGTCGACTGCGGCATTCCGTTGAGCGTGGTGGCCGAGGTGAACATCGGGCCGCGGATCACGCCGAGACCGTCGATGTCGTTGCCGCCGATCGTGTTGCGCCACCAGCGGAAGGCGGTCGTGGCACGGACGGTCACCCCATCAAGGTCGGCGGTCAGCCGGGTCATGTTGCCCCACAGCGTGTCGGTCGAGAGCCCGGCCGCATTGTTGCAGATCCGGTCGAGTCGGGTGCTCGAGACCTGCGAGAGCGGCGTCCCGCATTCGGCGTTGAGCGCGGTGGCGGCGGCGAGATAGCCGCGGACGTTCGCGGGCTGCACCCGGGTGAAGCTCGCCCCGTTGGCGGTGAGCGGAGCGAGCACGGTGCCATCACCGAGTGCGGCGAGCTGGAACGCGCCCGAGACACCCTTGATCCGGGTGTAGTCGAAGATGTTGGTCAGGGTGACCAGGTCGGCGAGGTCGGCCGTGGCGGCCCAGCGCAGGCCGAGCGTGTCGGAGGCCCCCGGATCGCGGCTGCGGTCGGGCTCGAGCAGGTTGTCGACCGTGCCGTTGCGCTTGCGGTAGAGTACGCCGAGCGAAGTGCGCAGCGCCCCGCCGATCGTGCCGCTGTTGAGGATCGCGCGGGCGTTGACCTGGCCCAGGTTGCCGCCCCCGACCCGCAGCGACAGGCTGGCATCGCGGTCGGGCAACCGCGTCACGAAGTTGATCGCGCCGCCCGTGGTGTTGCGGCCGAACAGGGTGCCCTGCGGCCCGCGCAGCACCTCGACCCGCTCGATGTCCGCCACCTCGAACGAGGAGGCGGCCGAACGCGCCATGTAGATGCCGTCGACATAGATGCCGATCGGCGAATCGTAGCCCATCGTCTCGTCGGCCGAGGTCGGGATGCCGCGGATGGTGACCACCGAGGCCGTCGCGTTGGTGGTGGCGCCGACGATCGAGAGGTTCGGGGCGATCGAGCCGAGATCCTTGGTTTCGGCGAGGCCCTGCAGCTCGAGCTGCTTTGCCGACACGGCCGAAATGGCGACCGGAGTCTTCTGGAGGTTCTCCTCGCGCTTGTTCGCGGTGACGACGATCTCGCCAAGGCCGGGCTCTTCGGCCGCCTGCGGCGTGGTCTGGCCCCAGGCGGGAGCAGCCATCGCCATGGCCGCCGCGCTCACCAGGGCAGCGCAGTTAAAATCACGAAACCTCTTGTTCATAAGCCCCTCCCATTCGATCTCATTATCGCATCGTAGATTTGGCAATGTTGCCGGGCTATAACCGTGCCTGTCGTCACCAATGCTGCCCCGTTCATCCGGATGTTGTTCTGCGGATGCTGGAGAGATAATTGACCAAAGATCCAGATTGTTTGGAACCCGGCGAACCCACGCCTATAACGCGGCCCGTCTACAGGCATCATGCATATGAGTGATGCCTCGGAACTTTCGCGGGCCCATCGTCGCCCGACCCCCGTATTGCGGGACGAAGGCCGCTGCGGCTATGCTTGGTCATCGCTGCTGGCACGGCGCCTGCGTCCACGTCGTGCGCCGTGCCGGGGCGCTAAACAGGGGAGCGACGAACGAGGTGATCGTGCCGGTTGACCTCATCGATCACCTGTTCTCGGGGCTGGCCGAGCGACCGGTGTGGCAGACCTTCCTGCAGCGCCTCGCCGAACGACTTGGGGCGAAGGCAGCGGCACTGATAATCTCGCCGCCGGGCCGTCCACCTGAGGAGGGCACCGTACTCTGCCCGATCGGGCTGCAGGAGCAATTCACCGATCTGAACGGTGCGCCGGTGCTCGAAGGTCTGCCACTCGCCGAACCGCGCTTGCTGGCAATCGACAACGGGCGGCATGCGAGCTGGGACGGGTCCGCGGCGCTGCGGCTCAGTCTCGATCAGCAGCACTCGGTATGGCTGGTGGTCCGGCCGATCGAGCCGGGCGCGGATCTCGCCGCCGACTGGCACGCGGTATTGACTGAGCTGACGCCGTTCCTGGTCCGGATCATGCGTGCCTACCTGGTTCTGGCCGAAAGCGAGCGGCGCCGGCTGATCGCCGAATATGCGCTGGAATCGAGCGAGACCGGGGTAATCCTCGTCGACGAGGACAGTTCCGTGATGCACATCAACGCGGTGGCAGCCGAGATCATCGCGTATACCCAGCTGCTTGGCATCAATGGCGGGCGCCTGTTTGCCCGCCATCCGGTCGACCAGCAGGTGCTCAAGCAGCACGTCCGCACCAAGGCGCGCGAGCAGAGCGCGACCAGCCGGCCCGACTGCTACGCCACGATGGCGCTCTCGCGCCATGACCACCACCTGCCGGTAACGGCGGTGATCCGCCCCGGCCCGCCCTATGCCCCGATCTCGGCGCCGTTGCGCCGTACCGCGGTGATCGTGCTGCGCGATCCTGCTCGCCGCAACAATCTCGACGCCGCGGATCTTGAA
>JADLCO010000021.1 GCA_020847115.1 Pseudomonadales bacterium
AGCGGCTGGCGGCCAGTGCCCCTGGCCAATCTGCACCTGACTCTGGGATTTTTCGGCGATCAGCCGCCAGCGCCGTTGGCCGCGCTGGCGCACCGGCTGCGCGTCGTGCCGCCGCTCGCCTGCCGCGCCCACGGCCACCGGGTACTGCCCTTCCCGAGCACCGACGCGCCACTGCTGGCGCTGGAGTTGCGCGCGACGCCGGAACTCCTGGCGCTGCACGCGGCGGTGGGCGCAGCGTCCGCGCGCAGCGGCCTGCCGCAGGACCCGCGGCCGTTCCGGCCCCACGTCACCCTGGCGCGCGGCCGCGGCGCTGCCGTCGATGCGATCATCGATCTCGAGCTGGCTCTCACCGAGGTCTGCATCTATCGCAGCATCCATGACCCCGAAGGCACGAGCCGCTATCTGGCGCAGGACTGCATCGCGCTCGCGGGCAAAGGCATCGGAGCGTGCATCCGCTGAGCCAATACCGGGTCAGGACGCGGCGCCCACGGTCACTGGCCGCAGTTTCGCGGCTTCTTCCTCGGTGAACAGCCGCGAGCGGATCAGAAAGCGTACGCCGAGGGGAATTTCGAGGGAAAAGCTGGCGCCCCGGCCGGAAACCACGTCGACCGTGGTGTGGCAGTTGCGGTAGTACTCGAACTGGTCGGGCGACATGTAGAAACGGCAGCCATGGATTTCGCCCAGGCAGACGTCGCGGCTGCCGACGCGAAAATCATCGACCGCGAGGCACATGGGTGCCGAGCCGTCGCAGCAGCCGCCGCTTTGATGAAACAGCAGCGGGCCGTGCTGCGCGCGCAACTGGTCGATCACCGCGCGCGCCGCCTCGGTGATGGCCAGCCGCTCCGCGCATTCGCTCATGACACGGCCCGCCGCCCGGCTCAGAAGAAGCCCAGCTTGTCCTTGGCGTAGGACACCAGGACGTTTTTGGTGTTGCGGTAGTGATCGAGCATCATGGCGTGGTTTTCGCGCCCGATGCCGGATTTCTTGTAGCCGCCGAAGGAGGCATGCGCCGGGTAGACGTGGTAGCAATTGACCCACACCCGGCCGGCCTGAATGCCGCGCACGAAGGTTTGCACCTGATGCATGTCGCGCGACCAGACGCCCGAGCCGAGGCCATACAGCGTGTCGTTGGCGATCGCCAGGGCTTCGTCGTCGTCCTTGAAGGTGGTCACCGCGAGCACCGGGCCGAAGATCTCCTCCTGGAAGATGCGCATCCTGTTGTGCCCCTTGAACACCGTCGGCTGGATGTAGTACCCCTTGGGGTACTTGGGGTTCTGGTACGGCGCGCCGCCACAGAGCAGCTGGGCGCCTTCCTGGCGGCCGATGTCGATATAGCTCAGGATCTTCTCGTATTGATCGTTGGAGGCCTGCGCACCCATCATGGTGGTGAGCTCGTAGGGGTCGCCCATCTGGATCGCCGCCACCCGCGGCAGGCACTTCTCCAGGAAGCGTTCGTAGATGCTCTCATGCACCAGTGCCCGCGACGGACAGGTGCAGACCTGCCCCTGGTTGAGAGCGAACATCACCAGCCCCTCGATGGCCTTGTCGAGAAAGGCGTCATCCTGATCCATCACACTGGCGCAAAAGATGTTCGGCGATTTGCCGCCCAGTTCCAGCGACACCGGCACGATGTTTTCGGCGGCGTACTGCATGATCAGGCGGCCGGTGGTGGTCTCACCGGTAAAGGCGACCTTCTTGACCTCGGGATGGGACGCCAGCGGCTTGCCGGCCTCGGCACCGAAACCATTGACCACGTTGAGCACCCCCGGCGGCAACAGATCGCCAATCAGCTCCATCAGCACCAGGATCGACACCGGCGTCTGCTCGGCGGGCTTGAGCACCACACAGTTGCCGGCGGCCAGTGCTGGCGCGATCTTCCAGGCCGCCATCAGCAACGGAAAGTTCCAGGGAATGATCTGACCGACGACACCCAGCGGCTCATGGATCTCCATCGACACCAGGTTCGAGTCGATATCGCTGACCGAACCCGATTCGGTGCGGATGGCCGCGGCGAAGTAGCGGAACTGATCGATGGTCAGCGGCAGGTCGGCGCCCAGGGTTTCGCGGATCGACTTGCCGTTGTCGCAAGTTTCGACCAGCGCCAGCCGTTCGATATTGGCCTCAATGGTGTCGGCTATCCTGTTGAGCATGGCCGACCGCGCCGCGGCGGACGTACGGCTCCAAGCCGGGAACGCAGCCCAGCCCGCCTGCACCGCGGCATCGATGTCCTTGGCATTGGACTGCGGGACGCGGGCGATCAGTTCACCATCGATGGGAGAGACGTTCTCGAAGTACCTGCCGTCGGCAGGAGGCGTCCACTTGCCGCCGATGTAGTTCTCGTACTGTGCTTTGAATTGCGGACGCTGAAACGCCATCCGTCACCTCCGCTAGCTGGTAATTAATTATGTCGTTCCGGCCCCATTGGTCGTGGAGCCTCCGCGGGCTTCGATCGGCGAGCGCGGCTGGCAGCCCGGCCGCCCGATTATGCGCCTGGCCCCAAGCCAGCGGCAACCGGACCGGGATGCGCAGCAGTCGTTGTCCGCCCACCGGGCGCGAGCTCATAATGCGCGCCCCAGGCTGCCGCCCCAACCGATGTCCTCGATCGACCCGCCCGATGCGGTTCGGCCAGCGGCTGCCGACGCCGCCACCCCGATCGGCCTCGACGCCAAGCTGCGCGCACTGCGCGAGGACTTCGGCGCCCGCCTGCCGGACGATCTGGAAGTCCATCGTTCACCCGTGGCAGGCTACAGGATGCGGGCCGAATTCCGCATTTGGCACCAAGCCGGCCACTGCCATTACGCCATGTACCCGCGCGGCGGCGGGACCCCCTATGCCGTGG
>JADLCO010000022.1 GCA_020847115.1 Pseudomonadales bacterium
CTGCCACCGGTCGCTACATCAAGCTGTTTCATCAGGATGATCTGCTCGCGCCGGATTGCCTCGAACGTCAGGTTCGGGCACTGGAAGCGCAACCCGAGGCGGTGTTGACGTTCTGCCGTCGCCACATCGTGGGGCCGGACGGGCGGCGCCTGCTCAGCCGCGGCGGTCCCTGGCGCGAGGGGCCGGTGAGCGCCGAAGACGCGGTGCGCCGCTGCGTGCGGGCCGGCACCAATCTGATCGGCGAGCCCAGCGCGGTGCTGTTGCGGACCGAGGCCGCGCGTCGCGCCGGCAGCTTCGACGGCCGCATCCCCTATCTGATCGATCTCGATTACTGGCTGCGGCTCATGGCATCTGGCCCCGCCTGGGCGATCGATGCGCCCCTGGTATCGTTTCGGGTGTCGCCGCAGCAGTGGAGCGCGGCGATCGGGCGGCGCCAGCACGCGGCGTTCAACGACTTTGTGGGCGGCCTGCTTGCAGACCCGCGCTTTCGGGTGAATGGGTTCGACCGGCTGCGTGGTCGGATCGCGGCCCGTTTGAACAGTCTGGCGCGGGGCTGGTTCTATCGCGCGCTCGGTAAATCCCGCTGATGTCGGGGCATCATTGATCCGCGCGGGAGTGATCGGCGCGGGTGTCGTGCTCGGTGCCCCAGGATTCTTCGAGAATGTACAGCGGCCGGCGTTTGGTCTCACGGTAGATGCGCCCGACGTACTGCCCGAGCACGCCCAGGAACAGCAGCTGGATGCCGCCAAAAAAGATCACCACGCCGATCATCGATGCCCAGCCGCTGACCACGGTTTCCGGTCGCAACAGCTTGCCGGTAATGACCTGGATCAGATAGAGAAAACCGATCAGTGTGGCGAACACCCCCATCCAGCCCGCCAGCACCAGCGGCTTTTCAGAAAAACTGGTGATGCCGTTGAAGGCGAAGCGGAGCATCTTGCCGAGCGTGTATTTGGTCTTGCCGGCGTAGCGGGCATCACGCACATAGGGAATGCCGCACTGCCGATAGCCCACCCAGGACACCATGCCGCGCAGGTAGCGGCTCTCCTCCGGCATGCGGCGCAGGGCCTCGACCACCGCGCGGTCGAGCAGGCGGAAATCGCCGGCGTCGAGGGGCAGGGGCACGTCGCTGAGCCGGCCGAGTAGCCGATAGAACAGCTTCGCCGTGCCGCGCTTGAAGGGGCTCTCGCCGCGGCGCGCAGCGCGCACGCCGTACACCACCTTGTAGCCTTCGCGCCACTTGGCGAGCATCTGCACGATGACTTCGGGCGGATCCTGGAGATCGGCGTCGATCACCACCACCGCGTCGCCGCTGGCGTGGTCGAGCCCGGCGGTGACCGCGATCTGATGGCCGAAATTGCGTGAGAAGTGCAGTACCTTCACCCGCGGGTCCCGCTCGCGCAGGGCGAGCAGGATCTCCAGGGAACGATCGGTGCTGCCGTCGTTGACGAACACCAGTTCGAGCCGAAATTCCGGCTCCAGCGGCGCCAGCGCGGCGCAGACCCGTTCGTAGAAGGTTTCGAGAACCGCCTCCTCGAAGTACACGGGCACCACGACCGACAGGGTCTGTGTGGGTTCGGTCATCGCAATCATCTCTCAGGTTCTGACGGGGGCCGGAGCCCGGCGAGCGGGCACGGCGCATCCTGCGGGCCGATTGTAGGCCGGATAAGCGCAGCGCATCCGGCGACGGGTTAGCAGATTGTCGCCAAAGGCCTGCCGCAGCCCAATCGTGCCGCGTATCATGTGGCGAAATCGGGGAGCACCGGCATGAACATGGAATCCGGCAGAACCGGCGTTGCCGACGCGATTTATGCGCGGGGCGTTCAGGAGCATTTCCTGGAACGACTGCGCGAACTCGACGGCGAGATGGAACGGCTCTCTCAGGAATTTCGCACCGCACACCCCTTCCCGTCGATCGCCATCGACAATTTCCTGCCGCCGATGCTGGCAACCGCGTTGGCCGACGAATTTCCCCGGATGGATTCTGCTATCTGGACCCGGCTGCCCACGGAAGACCAGAAACACAAATCCTCGACCATCGACGAAGGGGCGATTCCCCCCGGCCTGCGGTCACTGATCCACGAACTGAATTCGGGAACCTTCCTGGGTTTTCTCGAACGCCTCACCGGCATTCCCGATCTGATCGCCGATACCAAGTGCGTCGGCGGCGGCCTGCACCAGATCAGGCGCGGAGGCAAGCTCGCGGTGCACGTGGACTACAGCCATCATCCCCAGAACGGCCTGTTCCGGCGGCTGAATTTGCTGCTCTATCTGAATCGGGACTGGCGCGAGGACTACGGCGGCAACCTGGAACTCTGGAATCCGGAAATCACCCGCTGCGAACGTAAAATCCTCCCGGTCTTCAACCGCGCCGCGCTGTTTGCGACCTCGGACATTTCCTACCACGGACATCCGGAGCCCCTGTCGTGCCCGGACGGCATGACGCGCAATTCCGTGGCACTGTATTACTTCACCAAGGAGCCGCCAGCCGGCAAGGAAAACGTGGTTCACAACACCCTGTTCAAATCCCGGCCGGGGGATCGCATCCACCTGGGCAATGTGCTCGTCCGTGCCGCCAGTTCGGGTTTCTTCCGCGACCTGATGCCGCCGGTGCTGTATCGAGGGCTGCGCAAGATGTGGAACCGAAGGTATACGGGGAGGTGAGCGGGATCAACGGACAAGCCGCGGATCGAAGCCACTGCGACCTTCGCGATCGTCCGCATGCGCAGGGGTCATCCAGCCTAATCAAACCATGCCGTGGCGTCTCGTTGCCCCAGCCGGCCGCACCCTGATCTTTGGTGGATGCGCCTTTGGCTTATCCACCCTACCCCTGCCCGCGATCAGGCCGCGACGATGCGAAATTCGGTCGCCTTGGCGACGGGGCGCATGTGACGGTTCTCCCGCCGCATTTCTACGATGCCGTAATTGGACAGGGTCTTGAGGGTGCGGGAGATGTTTCCGGGGCTGCGGCCGGTGGCCCTGGCCAGGGCCGAGATCGACTCCGGCGCAGTTTCCGTGATGACTTTCAGCAGCGCGCGATTGTCATCGCTCAGTACTTCGGCAAAGAAGTTGCACCGAGCCAACCGCTTCCGCATGGCGCCGGATGCGCTTTCGCTCATTCGGCCTACGGATTGCTTGCCACCGGCGTTTCCGCCAGCAGCCGCCCGCACAGCTTGTAGTGATCGAAGCCGGGGTCGCCGTCGTAGTGGCGGCACATGTCGGCGAGCATGTCCTTCCAGGGCGCCTCCGCGGGTGCGGCAGTGGCCGGCCACCAGACCTTTTCCCGGGTGTCGAGCAGGATCAGGTCGTTGGGCAGGCTGGGCGACATGCTCAGCAGCCAGTGGTCGCGGACGATGGCGCGCAGCTTGGTGGCGATGGTGGCGTCGATCAGGTCGGGGCGCATCACTACCTTGCCGGCCTTGTTCACCATGTAGTAGCGCGCGGTTTCGGAGAGCAGCTGCTGTTCGTCGATCTCGCTCTGCATCAGCGCCATGGAGGTGAGGGCCGATTCGAGGTAGATGCCGCGCTCGGGCGGGATGGGGCCCAGCAGCGAATGACCGTCCATGCCCGGCCAGGGCGCGGGCAGGGCGCCGGTGCCGGCGAGCAGGTCGGCCACCGTGGGGGCGATGTCGATCAGCGACACGGTCTGGCCGTTGCGCGCCGGCAGGGTGGCCACCCGGCCAGTCCCTTCACCATGAAGACCGTAGCCGCGCAGCGCCAGCATCACCCGGTACTGGCCCTGGGCGAGCACGTTGGTGCCGTGGCCGCGAGTGTTGGTTTCCACCTCGATCTTCGAATCCGTGCCCGGCCGGGCGGCATCGCGGTCGAGAACGAAGCTGTCGCCGTGGTCGGAGAGCAACACCACCAGGGTGTTGTCGAGCAGGCCCTGTTCCTCCAGCCCCGCCATCAGCTCGCCGAACTGGCGGTCGGCCTGGCGCAGCAGCATGCGGTAGAAATAGTGGTAGCGCCGGTCGCCCCGGGGGTCGAATTCCATGTCGTCGAGTTCTTCGGTCTGGTTCGACACATAGGGGTAGTGGGGCAGCAGGAAGTGCAGCGCCAGGAACAGCGGCTGCTCGCCGCCCCGCCCCAGCTCGGCCAGCACCGCGCCGGTGTAGGCCCGGGGCTCGTAGTTGTAGGCGCGGCCGCGGTTGAGGTAGAGGTAGGGAAACAGGTATTTGGCCAGCGGCCGGTGCGAAACCAGGTTCACCAGCGGATGATCGAAGTAGCTGATCAGCAGGTCGAGCACGCCGTGTTTGGGGCCGACCACGGCATCGAAGCCGAAGCTCTCGTCCACGGCGCTGAAGTGGCGCTCGTCCATGGCCAGCACCGAGCGGTAGCCCAACTCCTTCAGCCAGTGGCCGAGCGTGGCGTCGCGCGTGACCCGGTCGTTGCCGATCAGGTTGTCGCGGGCGCCGCTGGTGACCGGTTCGCGCCCGGTGAGCACTGCCATCCAGCCGCCGAAGGTGCGGCCCAGGGGTGTGTAGGCGGTGTCGAACCAGTGCGCTTCGCGCAGAAAGGCGTCGATGTTGGGGGTGATCTTGCTGCCATTGACGAACCCGGTTTCGTCCGGGCGCAGGGAATCGACCCCGATCAGCAACACATTGGGCCGCGCCGGGTCGCGCGAGCCGATCCCGCCGCCCCCGGTGGCCGGCGGCGTCCACAGGCCCAGGGCGGCGATCGCGGCCAGGCCCAGGCCCACCGCCGCGGGCGCCAGCAGCGCGCCGCGCCGGCGCGCCCAGCAGACCAGGCTGATGACCAGCGAGACCGCGAACAGCATGCCGATGGCGATCAGCGCCGGCCCTTCTACCAGCCCCGGCGCCCGGCGCAGGAAGGAGCTGGGCACCAGCGGATACCAGCGGGTGTTGAGGATGAAGACTGCCAGCAGCGCCAGCGCCAGCAGCAGCACCTGCACCAGCCGCAGCGTGCGCTTGGGTGCCGAAAGCGCCGCCAGCCAACCGGCGCTGGCCAGCCACAGGGCGGCGGCGAAGGCGACATGCACCGCGAGCAGGCCGAGGGCGAACTGCGCGGCATCGGCCCAGAAGCCGGGGCTGGTCAGGACACCCCCGACCAGTGCTGCGACGTGGGGCTCCATGGCGAGCCCACCCTGGAAGGGCGCCGCCAGCCGCGCCAGTAGTGCGATCAGCAGCAGCAGCGAGAGGCCGAGGTAGAAGGGAAAGAAGCGGACGCGGGCGGCAGGATTAGCCATGGATCGTTCTCGCGCGAGCGGGGCGGCAGTGCCCGGGTTGGCAGGGCGTCATGGTACTCCAGGGGCGGAAACGGCAACGGGGGCACGAGCCCCCGTTGCACGATGCCGAATGGCTCCGGCAGGTTTCGGGTGCGGTCCTTACGGACGGCAGCCGGAGGGGAGGTATTTGACGTCGATATCTGCATCGGTGACGCCGGTGTCGTTGGCGCCCAGGCACACCCAGTTCTGGATGGGTGCGATGGAGTCGCCGGCATCGACGTTGGTCACGACCTGGCCAGTCGAATCGGCCGGAAAGAACTCGAACGCGTTGCCGCGAATGCGCAGGGAAGTTGGCGCCGACCCGCGCATGGTCACCACGATCCGGCAGCCTTGGTGGTTGGCAGTCGAGGTGTAGCGGCCGCCGAGGCTGTTGTTGTAGACGCTGTTGGCCGGACATTCGCCCTGAGTCATGGCGAACTCGCTGATCGACACCTTCAGCGCGCCGGCCTGGGCCACGCCTTCGGCCACCTGCGAGCGGGCCACGTAGTCCTGGTACAGGGGCAGGGCCACCGCGGCCAGGATGCCGATGATCGCGATCACGATCATCAGTTCGATCAGGGTAAAACCCTTTTGCTTGTCGTGCTGTTGCATGTTCATGCTCCTTTGAAGCCTGTTGTCGTGAGCCGCGGCCGGGAAGGTGCGGGCGGGGAACCTGAGCAAATCCGGTGCCAATAAATTTTTTGTTTGGCAATCAAGCGGTTGAGAAAAAGTGTGAACCAGTTCCGGTGACCGGGTGGCGATCCAGGTGACGATTTTTGTCAGCCGTAGGCCGGATAAGCGCAGCGCATCCGGCGGTATGCCGCCAGCCGCAGGGCCGTGAAAAACGCCGGATGCGCCGGCCTGACGGCTGGCTTATCCGGCCTACGGGGCGCCGAGGCGGGCTGCTGCGTAGGGTGGATAAGCCGCAGGCGCATCCACCGAAAGGTTCTGGTGCGCGTTGCCCGGGGTGGGGTGTCGCGATGCCCTGCGCCGGATGCGCCGGCCTGCGGGGTGCTGCGGCGGACGCCGATCTGTGGACAGCCGGATGACGGGCTCTTACCATCGCCGCAAGCCAGTGGAGCCCAGTGTGGCGCAGGAGTGGTCCGGCATGCGGTTTTGGCCTGGAATCCGGTGCAGGAGATGAACGTCCGCAACCCCGTACTGCGCGGCCTGCCGCGGCGGCTGGTCGAGGAGGGGCTGCTCGACGAGGCTGCAGCGAGCGCCGCGGTGGAGGAGGCCGGCCGCACCAAGGTGCCGCTGATCCAGCACCTGGTGGATGCCCGCATCCTGAGCGCGCGCGAGGTCGCCCTGGCCACCGCCCACGAGTTCGGGCTGCCGCTGCTCGACGTGGACGCGGTGAATCTCAAGTACTGCCCGCGCGACGTGATCGATGCCAAGCTGGTGGCCCGCCACCTGGCGCTGCCGCTGCGCCTGCACCGGGGGCGGTTGAGCGTGGCGGTCGCCGATCCCACCGATCAGCGCGCGCTGACCGAGATCCGCTTCCAGGCCGGCGCCGCCGTGGACCTGGTGGTCGCCGAGTGCGACAAGCTGCGCCACAAGGTGGCCCGCTTCCTCGACCAGCAGGACGACGACATCGCCAAGGCGCTGGGCGGCCTCGACGACATCCAGCTGGAGACGCTGGTCACCGATGCCGAGGACGAGGGCACGGTGCTCGGCGAGGACGCCGATGACGCGCCCCTGGTGCGGTTCATCAACAAGGTGCTGCTCGACGCCATCCGCCGCGGCGCCTCGGACATCCACTTCGAGCCCTACGAGGCGCGCTACCGGGTGCGCTTTCGCACCGACGGCATCCTCCAGGAGGTGGCCAAGCCGCCGCCGGCACTGGCGCCGCGCCTCGCCGCCCGCCTCAAGGTGATGGCGCGGCTCGACATCTCCGAGCGCCGGGTGCCCCAGGACGGGCGCATCAAGATCCGCTTGAGCAAGAGCCGCGCGATCGATGTCCGGGTCAACACCCTGCCCACCCAGTACGGCGAGAAGGTGGTGCTGCGGATCCTCGACAGCGGCGCCGCGCGCATGGGCATCGAGGCGCTCGGCTACGAGCCCGACCAGCAGCAGGCCTACCTGGAGGCGCTGGCGCGGCCGCAGGGCATGATCCTGATGACCGGGCCCACCGGCTCGGGCAAGACGGTGTCGCTGTACACCGGGCTCAACATCCTCAATACCGCGGAGCGCAACATCTCCACCGCCGAGGATCCGGTGGAGATCTACATGGAGGGCGTCAACCAGGTGCAGGTCAACCCGCGCGTCGGCCTCACCTTTGCCGAGGCGCTGCGCGCCTTCCTGCGCCAGGACCCGGACGTGGTGATGGTGGGCGAGATCCGCGACCTGGAGACCGCCGAGATCGCGGTCAAGGCCGCCCAGACCGGCCACCTGGTGCTGTCCACCCTGCACACCAACAGCGCCCCGGAGACCCTCACCCGGCTGGCCAACATGGGCGTGCCGGGGTTCAACATCGCCACCTCGGTGATCCTGATCATGGCGCAGCGGCTGGCGCGGCGGCTGTGCACCGAGTGCAAGCAGCTCGCCGACCTGCCCAAGGCGGTGCTCAAGGAGGCCGGCTTCGACAGCATCGAGGTGCCGCTGGAACAGGTGCGGGTGTTCCGGCCGGTGGGCTGCGCGCGCTGCAACCTGGGCTACAAGGGTCGCACCGGCATCTACGAGGTGCTGCGCATCACCCCGGCGGTGTCGCGGCTGATCATGGAGGGCGCCAACTCGCTGCAGATCGCCGAGGCGGCGCGCCGCGAGGGTTACAGAACCTTGCGCCAGTCGGCATTGCAGAAGGTGGCCGAAGGTATAATCGGGCTCGAAGAGGCCAACCGCGTGACGATGGACTAACTAATTGTCTGTCGTGAAGGGATGAGTGGCGACGACTAACGGTGACGGACTGACACATGGCAACGGCAACCCAGCAGCTCTACCTGTACAAGGGCCGCAGTCGCGACGGCAAGATCATCGAAGGCGAGATGACGGCCACCTCCGCGGCGCTGGCCAAGGCCCAGCTCCGCCGCCAGGGCATCCTGCCGCGCAGCGTGCGCAAGAAACCCAAGCCGCTGTTCGGGCAGAAGAAGATCAAGCCCGCGCACATCGCCACCTTCACCCGCCAGCTCGCCACCATGACCCGCGCCGGGGTGCCGCTGGTGCAGGCGTTCGAGATCGTCGCCGAGGGTGAGGAAAACACCTCGATGAAGGAGATGATCCAGAAGATCCACGGCGACGTGTCCTCGGGCAACAGCTTCGCCGCGGCGCTGCGCGCCCACCCCAAGTATTTCGACGATCTGTTCTGCAGCCTGATCGACGCCGGCGAGCAGTCCGGCACCCTGGAGACCATGCTCGCCCGGGTCGCCACCTACAAGGAAAAGACCGAGGCGCTGAAGCGCAAGATCCGCAAGGCGATGACCTATCCCAGCGCGGTGATCGTGGTGGCGATCGTGGTCACCGGGGTGCTGCTGATCAAGGTGGTGCCGGTGTTCGACGAGACCTACAAATCGTTCGGCGGCCAGCTGCCGGCGTTCACCCGGCTGATCCTGAGCATCTCGGAGTTCGTCCAGCAGTGGTGGCTGGCGGCGGTGGCGGCGCTGGTGGCGGTCGGCGTGGCGTTCTCCCAGGCGCGGCGGCGCTCGCCGCGCTTCGCGGCGCTGGTGGACAGGATCGCGCTCAAGCTGCCGATCGTGGGCGGCATCTTTCACGATGCGGTGATCGCCCGCTTCGCGCGCACCCTGAGCACCACCTTCGCCGCCGGCGTGCCGCTGATCGAGGCGCTGCAGTCGGTGGCCGGCGCCTCCGGCAACGCGGTGTACCGCGACGCCATCACCAAGGTGCGCGATGAGGTCGCCACCGGGATCACGCTCCATTCCTCGATGCGCTCCACCGGGGTGTTCCCGGTGATGCTGTTGCAGCTCACCGCGATCGGCGAGGAGTCGGGCGCCCTCGACGAGATGCTGGGCCGCGCCGCCGACCACTACGAGGAGGCGGTGGACAACGCCGTCGACAACCTCACCACGCTGCTCGAACCCATGATCATGGCGGTGCTCGGGGTGCTGGTGGGCGGCCTGCTGATCGGCATGTACCTGCCGATCTTCAACCTCGGCAACGTGCTCTGACGGGACCTTGCCCGCCTTGGCGCTCGACCTGCCCCAGCCGGCGCTGCTCGCCGCAGCGCTGATCCTGGGGCTGCTGGTGGGCAGCTGTCTCAACGTCGTCGTCTACCGGTTGCCCCGGCAACTGCAGCGCACTTGGCGCCGCGAGGCGCTGGCCTGGCTGGCCGCAGACGGCGCTGCACCCAATGTCGATCCAGCCGCTAACGCCGTCGCCGCCGACGAACCCTTCAATCTGGTGGTGCCGCGCTCGCGCTGTCCCTGCTGCGGCGCCGGCATCGCCGCCTACGACAACATCCCGGTACTGAGCTGGCTATGGCTGCGCGGGCGTTGCCGGCGCTGCGCAGCGCCCATCTCCTGGCGCTATCCGCTGCTCGAACTGGCCAGCGGCGCGCTGGCGGTGCTGGTGGTGCTGCGTTTGGGCGCCACGCCCCAGGCGCTGGCCGGGCTGCTGCTGGGCTGGTCGCTGTTGGCGCTCGCCGCCATCGATGGCGACCACCAGCTGCTGCCGGACCTGATCACGGTGCCGCTGCTGTGGCTGGGCCTGCTGGTCAATACCGCGGAGCTGTTCGCGCCGCTGGCCAGCGCGGTGGTCGGTGCCGCGGCCGGCTACTTGCTGCTGTGGTCGGTGTACTGGCTGTTCCGTCTCGCCACCGGGCGCGAGGGCATGGGCTACGGCGATTTCAAGCTGCTCGCCGCGCTCGGCGCCTGGTTCGGCTGGGAGGCCCTGCCGGCGCTGCTGCTGATCGCCTCCGCCGGCGGCGCGCTGTACGGCAGCGTGGCGATCCTGCTGCGCCGCCAGGGCCGCCGCACGCCCTTCGCCTTCGGGCCCTTCCTGGCCCTGGCCGGCGGCGCGGCGCTGCTCGCCGGCGAGCGCCTCCAGGGCGGGTACGGGCGGCTGGGCTGAAGCCCCGTCGGCGGTCGGTTGCACGACGGCGCAACGGCCGGTCAGGCGTCGGTCGCCGCCAGCAGCCGGAACGACAGGTCGAGGGCGCGCAGGTGCTTGGTGAGGGCGCCGCTGGAGATGAAGTCGACGCCCGCCGCGGCGTAGTCGCGCAGCGCCCGTTCTTCGATGTTGCCCGATACCTCGAGCTCGGTGCGCTGGCCGGCGCGCAGCGCCACCGCGGCGCGGATGTCCTCATGGCTGAAGTTGTCGAGCATGACCCGTTCCACGCCGGCGGCCAGCGCCTGGCGCAGTTCGTTCAGGTCTTCCACCTCGATCTCCACCGGCTTGCCGGGTGCCACCCGGCGCGCGGCGGCGACCGCGGCGGCGATGCCGCCACAGGCGGCGATGTGGTTTTCCTTGATCAGAAAGGCGTCGTGCAGACCCATGCGGTGGTTGCGGCAACCGCCCACCCGCACCGCGTACTTCTGCGCCCGGCGCAACCCGGGGATGGTCTTGCGGGTGTCGAGCACGGTGACCCCGGTGCCGGCGGCGAGGTCGCGGTAGCGGCGCGCCGCGGTGGCGGTGCCGGACAGCGTCTGCAGCAGGTTGAGCGCGGTGCGCTCGCCGGTGAGCAGGGCGCGGGCATCGCCCTCCAGTTCGCACAGCACCTGGTCGGGGTGGAGGTCGTCGCCCTCGGCAGCCAGCCAGCGCCGGTGGCCGCCGGCATCGAGGCGCGCGAACACGCGCTCGGCCCAGGGCGCGCCGCACAGTACGCCGGCCTCACGGGTGATGATGCGGGCGCGGGCGCGGGCGCGGGCGGGGATCAGCTGCGCGGTGATGTCGCCGCTGCCGATGTCCTCGGCGAGCGCCTGGTCGACCAGGCGCTCGAGGTCGGCTTGCAATTCGGGGTCGGCTTGCCAGTGGCGGTGGAGGGTCATGGCGGGCTGCGCGCGGCGTCGGTGCGCCCATTATAGGCCGCCAGTCAAAAATCCCGGCCCGCGGCGGCGCGCCAATGGTCGCTGGCGCCCGATTTCGTGCGCGGTGCCCGCGCTCGACAACTACTGGCCGTTCGCGCAAGCTCTGGAGCAGGCGCTGGAGCGGATCGCGGCGCCGCGCTGAACCCCGGCCGTCGGCCGGATTTGCCCGAGCGGGCGCCGAACGGAGCACTGTGCGTGCTGGAGATCGATGCCGAAGGCTGGCTGTCCGCGGCGCGGCGCCTGCCCTCGCCCAACTGCAACCGGCGACCCCACGACGAGGTGTCGCTGCTGGTGATCCACAACATTTCGCTGCCGCCCGGCCGCTTCGGCGGCGACGCGGTGGCGCGGCTGTTTCGCAACCAGCTCGACCCCGCCGCGCACCCGGCCTTCGCCGAGCTGGCGGGGTTGCGCGTCTCCGCCCACCTGTTCATCGACCGCGCCGGCGCCCTCATCCAGTTCGTGTCCTTTGCCGACCGCGCCTGGCATGCCGGGCGTTCGCGCTACGCCGGGCGGCCCGACTGCAACGATTTCGCCATCGGCATCGAGCTGGAGGGCACCGATACCTCCGGCTACGAGCCGCGCCAGATGGCGGTGCTGGCGGCGGCGTGCCGCGCGCTGCTCGACCGCTATCCGGCGCTGGCCGTGCAGCGCATCGTCGGCCATAGCGACATCGCGCCGGGGCGCAAGACCGATCCAGGCCCGGGCTTCGACTGGGCCCGACTGCGCCACCTGTTGCACGGAGATGCCGCGCCATGAAGCTCCTCGCCCTGTTGATCGCCAGCCTGCTGCACTGGCGCACGCGGCCGCCGCTCGCCTGGCCGGCGCGCTGGCAGCCCGCAGTGGCGCCGGGGGTGGTTCCGCTGCTGGTGCTGAGCCTCGGTCCGGCGCTGGTAGCGGCGCTGCTGTTGTGGTTGTGCGGCGGCTGGCTGTGGGGCCTGCTCGGCTTGGCAGTGCAGACGTCGGTGCTGTGCGGTTGCCTCGGCGGCACCGACCGGCGGCGCCTGTTCGACGCGCTGATCGCCGACGGCGAGCGCGGCGACCTGGAGGCGGCCCTGCACACCCTCGACGAGCTGGGTCCGGTCGCCGGGGTCGCGGACGGCGCCGCGCTGTGCCGGGCGGCGACCGAGGTGCTGGCGCTGCGCGGCGTGCGCGAGTGGTTCGCGGTGCTGTTCTGGTTCGCCCTGCTGGGCGCGCCCGGCGCGCTGCTGTATCGCTGCCTGGAGCGCATCGCGGCGACCGGCGGCCGCGGCCGCGGCGCGCTGGCCGTGCTCGAGTGGCCGGCGCTGCGCGCCTTCGGGCTGGTGACCGCGCTCACCGGCCGCCCCGGCCGGGTGCTGGGCGCCTGGGCCGACACCCTGTTCGCGTCCCTGGGGCCCGCGACCCTGGCGGGCGGCTATGTGGCCGCCGCCCTGGACGAACCGGCGCCCGAGCTGCCGGCCGGCACCGCGCTGGCGGCGCGGGTGCGGGCACTGGAGATCCTGCTCGCGCGCGTGGTGCTGGCCTGGCTGGTGCTAGTGGCCGCGGCCTGGATCCTGCTGTGAACGGCCCCCGCGCCGCCTTCCATCCCCGGTTCCCCATCTTCCACCTGTCACCGCGGCTTCGCCGCACTGTCAAGCCCCGGTAACCGGCGCCGCCTAGGTTGTGGCCGTCGCCCCGCCCGTTCCGGGCCCGGGGCCATGACCAGGCTGGAGGAGTTCGCCATGCGCATTCGCTACGGGAGTTTCCGCAATCGGTCGTTGCCCGCCCCCGATCCCGGGCGCCGGCAGTTCCTGCGCGGTGCCGGGCTGCTCGCCGGCGCCTCGGCGCTGGGCTGTGGCCAGCTGCGGGTGCTGGCGGGGGAGGTCGAGCGCGTCGCCACGCCCTTCGGGGTGCAGGCCGGGGACGTGCTGGCCGACCGCGCGGTGATCTGGTCGGCGGCCGATCGCCCGGCGCGGATGTGGGTGGAGGTGGCCGACAACGCCGAGTTCATCGATGCCGTGCGCCTGCGCGGCCCGGCCGCGCTGCCCGAGACCGGCCTCACCGCCAAGCTCGATCTCACCGGCCTGCGCCCGAACGCGCGCATCCATTACCGGGTGATCTTCGAGGATCTGCGCGAGACGGCCCATGCCAGCGCGCCGCTGGTGGGCTCGCTGCTCACGCCGGACGCGCCGACGGTGCCGGCGATCGGCGCGCCCGGGCGCAGCCGGAGGCGGGACATCCGCTTCGTGTGGTCAGGCGACGTGGCCGGCCAGGGCTGGGGCATCAACCCGGACTTCGGCGGCATGCGCATCTTCGAGACCATGCGCCGGCTGCGGCCGGATTTCTTCATCCACAGCGGCGACTGCATCTACGCCGATGGTCCCATCCGCGAGACCGTGGCGCTGCCGGACGGCTCCATCTGGCGCAATCTGGTGACGCCGGCCAAATCCAAGGTGGCCGAGTCGCTCGACGAGTTTCGCGGCAACTACCAGTACAACCTGCTCGACGACCACCTGCGGCGCTTCAACGCCGAGGTGCCCATGTACGCCCAGTGGGACGACCACGAGGTGGTGAACAACTGGTACCCCGGGGAGAACCTCATCGACGCGCGCTACGCGGAGACCGACGTCGATGTGCTGGCGGCGCGGGCGCAGCAGGCCTTCGTCGAGTACATGCCGGTGCGCTTTGGCGAGCGCAACCGCCTATTCCGCCATTTCCCACGTGGCCCGCTGCTCGACCTCTTCCGCATCGACCTGCGCAGCTTCCGCGGGCCCAACACCGCCAATCGACAGCCGCTGGCCGGTGACGAGACGGCCTATCTCGGCGCCGAACAGCTGGCGTGGCTCAAGCGCGCGCTGCTGGAGTCCCGCGGCACCTGGAAGGTGATCGCCTCCGACATGCCCATCGGCCTGGTGGTGCGCGACGGCGCTGATTTCGAGAACGGCGCCAATGGCGACCCCGGCGCGCCCCTTGGGCGTGAGCTTGAAATCGCCGAGCTGCTGCGCTTCATCAAGGAACACCGCATCCATAACGTGGTGTGGCTGACCGCAGACGTGCATTACACCGCTGCCCACCACTACGACCCGAGCCGGGCGGCGCTGCGCGACTTCCTGCCGTTCTGGGAGTTCGTGAGTGGTCCGCTGAACGCCGGCACCTTCGGCCCGAGCGAGCTCGATGGCACCTTCGGCCCACGGGTGGTGTACGTGAAGGCGCCGCCGCCGGGGCAGGCGAACCTGCCGCCGTCCGCCGGGCTCCAGTTCTTCGGCCAGGTGGACATCGACGCACACAGCGCGCGCATGACGGTGACCCTGAAGGATCTGGACGGCACCGCGCTGTTCACCCAGGTGCTGGATCCCGAGCGTGGGCGCTGACCGGCGGAAGTGCGGCCCGGGTGGGACTCAGGGCCGGTCGCGCGGCTGCCACTCGACCTCGCCGCCGCCGCGGATCGCCAAGGTGCGGGCCACCGCAAACAGCAGGTCGGACAGCCGGTTCAGGTAGCGCAGCCCGCTCTCGGGCAGCGGCTGCGCGGCGGCCGCGGCGACCAGGTCGCGCTCGGCGCGGCGGCACACCGCGCGCACCACATGGGCCTGGGCCGCCAGCACATCGCCACCGGGCAGCACGAACCGGCGCAGCGGCGGCAGCACCGCGCACAGGTCGTCGATGGCGCGCTCCAGGGCTTCGACATCGGCCGGCGCCAGTGCGGTTGCCCCGCCGGCCAGTCCGGCGCCGAGTTCGAACAGCTGGTGCTGGGCCGGGGCGAGCAGGGTGCGCAGGGCATCGTCGGCGGGCAGTTGTGCCAGCAGCAGGCCGAGCCGGGCATTGCATTCGTCGAGACTGCCCAGCGCCTGGATGCGGGCGTCGTCCTTGCGCGCCCGGGTGCCGTCGGCGAGGCCGGTGTCGCCGCGATCGCCGCTGCGGGTGTAGAGGCGGGTCATGTCAGGCGGGCTCCGCTGCGCTCTGGCGCGGCCGCCAGGGCGCGACCACCGGCAGCAGCAGCAGGCCGGGGATCGACAGCAGCGCGCACAGATAGAAGAAATGCTCCCAGCCGATGGCCTCGACCACGAAGCCGGCGCCGGCATTGACCAGGGTGCGCGGCAGGGCGGCGAGCGCGGTGAACAGCGCGAGCTGGGTGGCGGTGTGGGCGCGGTGGGTGGCGCGGGCCATGAAGGCGATCAGCGCGGCGGCGCCCAGGCCCACGCCCAGATACTCGAAGCCGATGGCGGCGGCCAGCAGCCACAGGTTCTCGCCGACCCGCGCGAGCAGCGCGAAGCCGAAAATCGACACCAGCTGCACCGCGCCGAACAGCCACAGGGCGCGGTCGATGCCGATGCGCACCATCAGCAGGCCGCCCGCCAGGCTGCCGACGATCATCGGCCACAGCGCGGCGTGCTTGGCCACCACGCCGATCTCGGACAGGCTGAAGCCGAGATCGAGATAGAAGGGTGTCGACAAGGCGGTCGCGAGATTGTCGCCGAGCTTGTAGAGCACCAGGAAGGCGAGCACCGCCCAGGCCCGGCGCGTGCCGTCGCGCCGGAAGAATTCCACGAAGGGCGCCACCACGGATTCGCGCAGGCTCTGCGGCGGCGGTGCCGCGTGCGCCGGCTCGGCGATGGCGAGGGTGAGTCCGATGGCGATCAGCAGGAAGGCGGCGGTGACTGCGAACACCGTGCTCCAGGGCAGGTGGTCGGCGAGGATCAGCGCCAGCGAACCCGGAATCAGGCCGGACAGCCGGTACAGATTGACATGCAGGGCGTTGCCAAGGCCCAGCTCCGCGTCCGGCAGCAGTTCGCGGCGGTAGGCGTCGATGACGATGTCCTGGGTGGCGCTGAGCAGCGCGATGAAGCCGCACAGCGCGGCGATGGCGCCGAGCTGGCGGCCCGCATCGAGCCAGGGTAGCGCGGCGATCGCAGCGAGCATGCCGAGCTGGCTGGCCAGCATCCAGCCGCGGCGGCGGCCGAGGGGCAGCGGGTAGCGCTCGGTCAGCGGCGCCCACAGGAACTTCCAGGTGTAGGGCAGGCCGATGAGGGCAAACAGGCCGATGTCGCGCAGCTCCACCTGCTCGCTGCGCAGCCAGGCGGGCACCAGCGAGATGAGCACGTACAACGGCAGGCCCGAGGCGAAGCCGGTAAATAGGCAGATCAGCATCCGCCGGTTGAAGATCGCGCGGCGGTCGAACGCTGCACCTTGGCTGGCGGCAGGCATGGCGGGCACCCGCGGAAAGCGGCCACCATAGCGGAAGCGGGCCGCCGCCGGCCAGCGGGGTTGCAAAGCGGGGGTCGCGGCCCCATTAGTGAAGGCATCCTGCGCCCGGAACGACCCCTTGCCATTGCTGCTGTTCGTCGTCCTGCCGCTCGCCGAGTTGTGGCTGCTGATCCGGGTCGGCGCGGCGATCGGTGCCCTGACGGTGGTGGCCTGGGTGGTCGCGGCGGCGGCGCTGGGCGTGGCGGTGATCCAGCGCCAGGGCATCAATACGCTGACGCAGGTGCGCGCCCGGTTGGCGCGCGGCGAGCCCCCGGCCGAGGCGATGCTCGACGGCATGCTGCTGGCGCTCTCCGGGCTGTTGCTGGTGGTGCCCGGCCTGCTCACCGATGTGGCTGGGCTGCTGGGCCTGGTGCCCACCCTGCGCCACTGGCTGGTGCGGCGGCTGTTGGCCTCGCCGCGGGTGGTGCGGCGCGGCGGCGGCAACCTCATCGAGGGGGATTACGAACGCGAGGATTGAGCCGGGTCGGCGCCCGCGCGGCTCTTGAATTCACCGCCGTGGTCCCCACCTAGAGGGCTTGCCTGAAACCTTCGGCGGGCGTCGCCTTGGAAATCGAGCCGATTGGTCTTGTAATCCCCGGCGACGCCACCACATAAGGCAGAGTTTTCGGGCTGTCCCGAACACTTTTTTGGTCAATAACCCAGGACAAGTGGAGAAGAAGCCGCAATGAAGATCCGTCCCCTTTACGACCGCGTGGTCGTACGTCGCAAGGCAGAGGAAGAGAAAACCGCCGGTGGCATCCTGCTGCCCGGCTCGGCCAAAGAGAAGCCCAACCAGGGTGAGGTGATCGCCGTCGGTACGGGACATGTGAACGACAAGGGCGACATCCGTCCACTGGAGGTGAAGGTCGGCGACAAGGTGTTGTTCGGCAGCTACGCCGGCAATACGGTCGAGGACAGCGATGGCAGCGAGCTGATCGTGATGCGCGAGAGCGACATCTTCGGGATCATCACCGGCTGATGCCGGCGCCGGATCCATTCATCACGCATTACTGGACTGACTACTGGAATTAGAGACAGGAAACGATCATGGCAGCGAAAGATGTGAAATTTGGCGATACCGCCCGCAAGAGAATGCTGGCGGGTGTCAACGTACTGGCCGACGCCGTGCGCGTCACCCTGGGTCCCAAGGGCCGCAACGTGGTGCTCGACAAAGCCTTCGGCGCCCCCACCGTGACCAAGGACGGCGTGTCCGTGGCCAAGGAAATCGAACTCAAGGACAAGTTCGAGAACATGGGCGCGCAGATGGTGAAGGAAGTCGCCAGCAAGTCCTCCGATGAGGCCGGCGACGGCACCACCACCGCCACCGTGCTGGCCCAGGCCATCCTCAACGAGGGCCTCAAGGCCGTGGCCGCGGGCATGAACCCCATGGACCTCAAGCGCGGCATCGACAAGGCCGTGGTCGCGGCCGTGGCCGAGATCGGCAAGCTGGCCAAGCCCTGCGCCGATTCCAAGGAAATCGCCCAGGTGGGCACCATCTCCGCCAACAGCGACGAGCAGGTGGGCCAGATCATCGCCGAGGCGATGGACAAGGTGGGCAAGGAAGGC
>JADLCO010000023.1 GCA_020847115.1 Pseudomonadales bacterium
CGACGAACCCACCAGGGCGATGGTCTCTCCGGGCGCCACGGCAAAGGAAAGGTCCACGAGTACCAGCGGTCCGTCGTCGCGGTAGCGAAAGCCGACCCGGTCGAACTGGAGAGAGCCCTGGACCTGATCGAGATCGAGAGTGCCCTGATCGCGCTCCTCCTCGCCATCGAGGGTCTGGAACAGGGTGTCGGCGGCGGCTATGCCGCGCTGCACCACACTGTTGACCTCGGTGAGCTGGCGCACCGGCTTGGCCAGCATCGCGGCGGCGAACAGAAACTTGATGAAGCCGCCCACGGTCATGTCGGCGAGCATGGTCGGGGTCAGCACCAGCCACATCAGCAACCCCATGATGCCGGCCAGCAGGAACTGCACCACCGGGGTCGACAGGCCCTGAGTCAGCTCCAGCTTGAGGCTCTGGCGGCGATTGGCGGCGCTGGCCCGGGTGAGCCGCCGGCGCTCGTAGTCGCCGCCGCCGTAGAGCTGCATGTCGCGCTGCGCGGCGACCACCTCGTTGGCAATCTGGGTGACGTCGCCCATGGCCGCCTGGATCTTCTTGCCGAGTCGGCGAAAGCGCGCGCTGACCACGCTGATCAGCAGCGCCACCACTGGCATCAGGGTGAGAAAGATCAGCGCCAACCGCCAGTTCAGCCAGACCAGGTAGCCGAGCAGAATGAGGGTCAGGAAGCCCTCGCGGATGATCACCTTGAGCGCGCTGGTGGTGGCACCCATCACCTGAAAGACGTGGAAGGTGAGCTGTGCCACCAGGTGGCCGGACATGTTGCCGTCGAAATAGGCGGCGGGCATGCGTGTGTACTTGTCGAACACCTGGGTGCGCAGCCGGTGGACCACCGACTGGGCGACATAGCTCATGCCGTAGTTGCCGAGCAGAAAGCCGATGCCGCGGATCACCGCGATCACCAGCAGCATCGCCGGCAGCACCAGCCGCGCCTGGCCGAGCAGGTCATCGCCGCCGATCAGGTGAGCGGCGATGCGGGCGGTGACACCGGCATCCCCGACCTTCACATTCATGCCCAGGCCACCGGTATCGACCGCGACTCCAGTCACCCGGGTCAGCACATCGATCAGGTAACCGAACACGTCGATGAAGGCGATCTCCATGATGCCGAACAGCCACAGCCCCAGAACCGCCAGCAGAAACACCGGGATGTGCGGCCGCACATAGCCCATCAGGCGCAGGTAGATGCGCAGGCTGTCGTGCGCCTCGGCCATGGCTACCGGGCTCCGGCGTCGGGCAGCTGGCTGGCGATGTTCAGCCGCGCGAAACCGACCTTGCCCACCGCCTCCATCGCGGTGACCACCGCTTGGTGAGCAGTCTGGGCATCGGCACTGATGGTCACCGGCACCTCGCGGGTGCCGGCCGCCAGTTCGCGCAGCCCGCGCACCAGCGTATCGCGCTGGCGATTGATCAGCGCGACGCCGTTGATGGCGTAGGCGCCGTCGCGGTCGATGGTGATTTCGATGCTGTCAGGCGGCGTGTCCCCGGGTTCGGCGTCCGCTGTCGGCAGGGTGATCTGCAAGCGCGATTCGCGGGTGAAGGTGGTGGAGACCATGAAGAAGATCAGCAGGATGAACACCACGTCGATCAACGGCGCGATGTCGATCGCAACCGAGGCACGGCGGCGCCGGCGGCGCATCTCAGCGCTCCGCTCCAGGGGGCTGGCGTTCGCCGTGCAGGGCGTCCACCAGGCGAATCGCCTGCTCCTCCATCGCCAGGCTGAGATCATCGACGCGGCGCTCGAAATAGCGATGGCAGATCAGCGCCGGAATCGCCACCAGCAACCCCGCAGCGGTGGTGATCAGCGCCTTGGCGATGCCGTCGGCGAACATCGCCGAGTTGCCGGTGCCGACCTCCACCATCGCGGTGAACACCTCGATCATGCCGAATACCGTGCCCAGCAGTCCCATCAGCGGCGCCACCGCGGCGATGGTGCCCAGCGCACCCACGAAGCGCTCCAGCTCGTGGGCGACCTGGCCCGCGCTCTCCTCGACGCTGTCCTTCATCACCGCCCGTCCTTGATGTGCGTTGGCCAGGGCGGTGGCCAGCACCTGGCCCAGCGGCGAGGACTGGCGCAGCGCCTGCAAGCGCTGGCGGTCGAGCTGCTTCTCGTTGACCCACTGCCAGACCTCGGTCAACAGCTGGCCGGGCACCACCCGTTCCGGGCGCAGCGCCAGGAAGCGCTCCACCGCGATCACCACCACCAGCACCGAACAGCCCAGCAGCGGCACCATCAGCCAGCCGCCGGCGACCACCAGTTCGTACACGCGGATACCCAGCTCCGGAAACCGCTCGCATGTTACGCCAGAACCCCGCCCGGTCGCACCGATGCCCCTTCTCAGTCCGGCGTCCAATAGCGGCGCTGCTGGTACCGCACCGCGCGGACCTGCACCTGGGCATCGGCGCCGGTGGCGGCCCAGCGAAACTGGACCGCGCCGTGGCTGGCGGTGTTCCAGGGCTGCGCTCCGACCCGGGCATAGCGGGCCACCACCTCCGGGTGGGGGTGGCCGAAGTGGTGGCGATAGCCGGCGGCATAGACCACGTGCCGCGGCCGCACCCGGGCGACGAACTCGGGCGACGAGGAGGTGCGGCTGCCGTGATGGGGCGCCACCAGCAGATCCACCCGTGCCGGCAGTCGGTCACCGCCGAGCAGCGCCATCTCGCTGGCACGTTCGATGTCGCCGGCGAGCAGCACGCGCGCCGCACCGGCGGCGACCAGCAGCACGCAGGAGCCGTCGTTGTCGGCCGTGCGCGCGGCATCCGGGTGCAGCACGCGAAACTCCACCCCGTCCCAGCGCCAGTGCTGGCCGGCGCGGCACGCCGCCGCCCCCGCGCCGGGCGGGGACGGCCAGCCCTGCAAG
>JADLCO010000024.1 GCA_020847115.1 Pseudomonadales bacterium
CACCACGTCGATCAGCGCCAGCACGATCAGCATCACCTGCTGCTCGTTGAGCTCCATGGCGCCGTGCACCAGGTGCCAGAGCTCCTTGAGGAACAGGATCACATAGACGCCCTGGGCGGCGATCAGGCCCAGGTAGAGCGGCAGCTGGAGCCAGCGCGAGGAAAAGATCAACGCCGGCAGCGGGCCCAGGCGGGGGGTGGGTTCGGCAGACATCGGCGGCGCTCCCGCTCCAGGATCGGCGGGCGCATGCTAGAACAGCGCCGGGTGGCTGTAAACGGACTGCCCCGGCACTCCGCCGGCGGGGCAGTCGGCGCAACTTGCCGGCGCGTCCGCTGCGGGGGTTGGCGGGGGCAGCGGATCGCCGTAACGTTTGCGCACCGTCGAACCGGGCTGTAACCCCGTGCCATCCGCACCCCGACATCGCCCCGCGCTTGCCAGCGCCGGCCTGCTGGCGCTGGCCGCGCTGCTGCTGCTCGCCGGCTGCGCGCGCATCTCCGCTCCGGGGATCCCCGCGCGAGCGCCGGAACCCAGCGGGGAGGCGGTGGTGGCGCGGGCGCTGGATCTGGTGGGCACGCCCTACCGCGCGGGGGGCAGTTCCCCGACGACCGGCTTCGATTGCAGCGGCCTGGTCCACTACGTCTATCGGGATGCGGCCGGCATCCTGCTGCCGCGCACCTCCGCCGAACTGGGCGCGCTGCGCACGCCCGCCCCGGCCGCGAGCGCACTGCAACCCGGCGACGTGGTGCTGTTCTCGATCAAGCGCGGCCGCCGCATCGATCACACCGGCATCTACGTGGGCGATGGCGCGTTCGTGCATGCGCCCAGCCGCGGCGGCCGGGTGCGGGTCGAACCCCTGAGCGAGCGCTACTGGCAGCGCAGCTATCGCGGCGCACGGCGGATCCTGAACTAGCGCCCTCGCTGCGCGCCTTGCCTTGGCCGCCGGCTTTCGGCCAGCATGGCCGGCATCCCCATAACGACAAGCAGAGGATCCCCCCATGGCCGCACCCGCCGAACACCTGCTCACCGGCATCCGCATGCTCGACCTGACCCGCGCCCTGGCCGGTCCCAGCTGCACCCGCATGTTCGCCGAGCTGGGCGCCGAGGTGATCAAGATCGAGGCCGCGCCGCGCGGCGACATGGTGCGCGGCATCTCCCAGCTGCGCGGGCCGCGCAGCCTGTACATCATCCAACAGAGCCTGAACAAGAAGAGCCTGTGCGTGGACCTGCGCACCGCCGAGGGCATGGCCCTGGTGCGCGAGCTGGTGCCCCACTGCGATGCGGTGGTGGAGAACTTCAAGCCCGGGGTGATGGCCGAGATGGGGCTGGGCTACGAGGAACTGCGCAAGCTGAAGGACGACATCATCCTGTGCTCGATCTCGGCGCTCGGCCAGACCGGCCCGCTGGCGCGCAAGCCCGGCTACGACTACATCGCCCAGGCCTACGCCGGCATCACCTCGATGATCGGCGAGCCCGACCAGCCGCCCCATATCCCGCTGGCGGGCATCGGCGACGTCAGCTCCGGCGTGCACGGCGCCTTCGCCATCGCCGCGGCCATCCTCAACCGCCAGCGCACCGGCCAGGGACAGCACCTCGACATCGCCATCCTCGACGCCTACTACCACTGCCACGAGGTCAACGTACACCAGTGCAGCGGCAGCGGCGGCGCCATCCAGCCGACCCGCGCCGGGCGCCATCTGGCCTACCTGTGTCCGGCCGGGGTCTATCGGGGCAACGGCGGCAGCCTGGTGCTGATGGGCTTCATGCACCACTGGAAGGATCTCTGCGCGGCCATGGGTCGGCCGGAGCTGGCCACCGACCCCGAGTGGTCCACCGACGCGGTGCGCCTGCAGAAGCGCGAGCAGGTGATCGCGCTGGTCGAGGCCTGGCTCGCCACCTTCCCCGACGTCGCCAGCGCCCTGGCCGCCATCGAAGCCCATGGCGTGCCCTGCGCGCCGGTGCTCAGCATCGCCGAGACCCTGACCCACCCCCACCTGGTGGAACGCGGCACGGTGCGCACGGTGCGCGACCCCTATGCCGGCGAGTTCCAGATCCCGGGCATGCCCATCAAGACCTCGGGCTATCCGGCCAACTGCGACTGGCGCGCGCCGACGCTGGGCGAACACAACCGCGCGCTGCTCGAAACCCTGCTCGGCCGCAGCCCCGCGCAGATCGACGCGCTCTACGAAGCCGGGGTACTGGTGGAGGAAAAGCCGCCGCTGCCTTCGGCGTAGCGCCGTCCTGACGGCGGGCAAAAAAAACGGGCCGGGCTCCCCCGTGGGATTCCGGCCCGTTTTGTGTTCCTGACGCGCTCAGATCGCGGTGCAGCCACCATCCACCGGCACCGCCTGCCCGGTGAGGAAGGAGGACTGATCGGAGCACAGGAACACCACTACCTCGCCGATCTCGCGGGGCTCGCCGAGGCGGCCGATCGGTTGCAGGCGCAGCAGCTGCTTCTCGACCCAGGGCTTCTCGTGGATGGCGCGCTCCAGCATCTCGGTGCGGATGCCACCCGGGCAGACGGCGTTGACGCGGATGCCCTTCTTGGCGAATTCGATGGCCGCGGTCTTGGTCAGCCCCACCACGCCGTGCTTGGCCGCCACATAGGCGGGCACACCCTTGGCGGCCACCAGTCCGGCGACCGAGGCGGTGTTGACGATGGCACCACCGCCGCCCTGGGCGAGGAATTGGTTGATCTGGTACTTCATGCACAGGAATACGCCCTTGAGGTTCACCGCGATGTTAAGGTCGAAGTTCTCCTCGGTGCAGTTGGGCGTGGTGGCAGCCTCGCCCTCGACCCCGGCATTGTTGAACGCCGCATCCAGGCGGCCGTATTGATCGACCGCGGTGCGCACCAGCGCCTGCACCTGATCGCTCTTGGACACGTCGCAGCGTTGGAAGATGGCCTCGCCGCCCGCCGCGCGGATCTGGCTGACCACCTGCTGGCCGCCGGCCTCGTTGATGTCCGAGACCACGACCTTGGCCCCCTCTTCGCCGAAGCGCAGGCAGGTGGCCGCGCCGATGCCCGAGGCGCCTCCGGTGACGATGACGACTTTGCCGGCTACGGATCCGCTCATGGTGTAGTTCCTCATGGTTGTGAATGAACAGTGGTTGTGAATGAACAGTGGTTGTGAATTGAATCGTGGTGGATGGAACGCTTCGGGGCGGCGCCATCGGAATAGTCCGCCCGCCCCCGAGTTCAGGTCGCGGTCGCGGTCGCCGATTTGAGCAGATCGTCGAGCAGGCGCTCCAGGTGTTCCAGCGTGTTGCAGGTGCGCGCGACGTGGCAATGAGGCCGGTACTGGCGCATCACCGAATCGCCGGTACCCCAGAAGGATTCCGGCTCCGGGTTCAGCCACAGCACCCGCTTGGCGCGCTCGCGCACCTGGCGCAGGATGTGGCTGCACGGGTCGAGCTGGTTGTTGCGCGCATCGCCCAGGATCAACACCGTGGTGCGGTGGTCGATGGCGTCGAGGCAGTCGCGCTCCAGATCGCGCAGCATTCCCCCGTAATCTGAACCGCCGAAGCCGTGCTCGGCCATGATCCGGTCGATCGCCTCGGCCACCGGGTAGCTGTCGAAGATGTGATTCACGGGCGCCAGTGCACCGGTGAACACATAGCTGTCGATGCGCTGGAGCACGTCGTTCAGGCTGTGCAGAAACAGCAGCAGAAAGCGCGAATAGGCCTGCACCGAGCCGCTCACGTCGCACAGCACCAGCACC
>JADLCO010000025.1 GCA_020847115.1 Pseudomonadales bacterium
CAGGTGGAGATCGAGGCGCGCATCGTCATCGCCAATACCGATTTCCGCAAGCAGATCGGCGCCCGCTGGGGAGTGGCGGCGGTGCGTACCCACGGTAGCAGCCTAGTCAACATCATGGGCACCCGTGATGGACTGGACAGCGAACCCGGCAATCCAGGGGAGTTTTTCCTGGGGGGTGGAACCCTGGATCTCGAGGAATCGCTGGCCGTCGATCTGGGCGTGGCGGATCCGTCTGGCAGTATCGCCATCGGCCTGCTGCGCAACAACACTTTCCTGGATCTGGAGCTGAGTGCGTTGCAGAACGACGGCTATGGCGAGATCATCTCCCAGCCCAAGGTGCTGACCAGTGACAAAAAGAAAGCACTCATCGAATCCGGTACCCAGGTGCCCTATCTCGAAGCCAGTTCCGCGGGCAACACCAACATCCAGTTCGAGGATGCCACGCTAAAGCTCGAGGTTACGCCGCTGATCACGCCGGACAACCGGATCGTCATGGAACTCAAGGTCAATCAGGATTCCCTCGGCCAGTTCGTCCCCTCCGGCATCGGCGGCTTGGTGCCCACCATAGACACCACTAGCGTCGAGACCGAAGCCTTGGTGGGAGACGGGCAAACGCTGGTCTTGGGTGGGATTTTCCAGATGGAATCACTGGAGTCCGTGGAGAAGGTCCCGGTGTTGGGCGATATTCCGGGGATCGGCCGCCTGTTTCGCAACAAGTCGACTGACCAAACCAAACGCGAAATCCTAATCTTTATCACGCCGCGAATTCTGAACGACTCGCTAGTCGCTCGATGAGCGCCGCGGAGAGCGTTTTCCTGATCGGGCCCATGGGTGCCGGCAAGACTACGATCGGTCGGCATCTGGCCAAGCGCTTCGAGCGGGAATTCGTCGACTTGGACGCCGAGATCGAGGCGCGGTGCGGTGCCGATATCCGCTGGATTTTCGATGTCGAGGGTGAACGAGGCTTTCGCGATCGGGAGACCGCGCTGCTGCGCGAGATGGTGGCGCGGCCGGCCTTGGTCGTGGCTACGGGCGGCGGCGTCGTCCTGCGTGCGGAGAACCGGGAACTGCTGCAGGGCGCCGGACTGGTGGTGTACCTCGCCGTATCGCCCCGCGAGCTGTACGAGCGCACCCGCAATGATCAGCACCGGCCGCTCCTCCAGGTACCCAATCGGCGCGAGGTGATCGAGCGGCTGGTGGGCGAGCGCGACCCGCTGTACCGCGAGGTTGCCACCCTCGTCTACGGCGGTGGACGGCGCAGTGCCCGAGGCGCGGCGGAGGAAATCGCAAAGCTCATCGCGGCCGGCGACAGACTGGCATAGCGCTGCCGCCTGACCGGGTCGGCCCGTACTCCCCCGGTTCGCGTACAATGACCATCTACCATCCCGCGGTACCCATGCGCATGCGACAGGTCAGCGTCGAGCTCGGCGAGCGCAGTTATCCTATCCTGATTGGCGACGGTCTGCTGCAACCGGGTTGCCTCAGCGCGCATGTTGCCGGCGAGCGGGTGCTGATCGTCAGCAATGACCGCGTGGCGCCCCTGTACCTGGAGCCGGCGCGCGCCGCCTTTGCCGGCAAGGGGGTCGATCACCTGCTGTTGCCGGATGGAGAGCGCTACAAGACGCTGGCGACCCTGGGCGTGATTTACGATGCGTTGATGGCGGGTCGTTACGACCGCGACACCACCTTGGTGGCCCTGGGCGGGGGGGTGATCGGCGACTTGACCGGGTTTGCCGCAGCGACCTATCAGCGCGGCATCGATTTCATCCAGATCCCCACCACGCTCCTGGCGCAGGTGGACTCCTCGATCGGCGGCAAGACCGGCGTGAACCATCCCGGTGGCAAGAACATGATCGGCGCCTTTCATCAACCCCGGTGTGTGCTCGCCGATACCCGGACGCTGACGACCTTGCCCGAGCGCGAACTGCGCGCCGGATTGGCCGAGGTGATCAAGTATGGCCTGATCGCCGACCGGGAATTCATCGGCTGGCTGGAGGCGAACATGGCCGCGTTGCGGGCGCGCTCGGCCGCGGCCCTGGAGGTTGCCATCGAGCGCTGCTGCCGACTAAAGGCGCGCATCGTCGCGGCCGATGAGCGGGAGCGCGGCCTGCGCGCGCTGCTGAATCTGGGCCATACCTTCGGCCACGCCATTGAGGCCGGACAGGGCTACCGGGGTTGGCTGCACGGCGAGGCGGTGGCCGCGGGCATGGCCATGGCGGCACGGCTGTCGGCACGCCTTGGCCGGGTCACTGCGGTGGAGCGGGATCGGGTGCTGGCGCTCATCGACGCCGCCGGGTTGCCGCTGGGACCGCCGGCCGAACTCCCGGGTCGAGAGCTACGCACCCACATGGCGTCGGACAAGAAGGTGGCACGGGGCCGGGTTCGGCTGATCCTGCTCCGGGGGCTGGGCCACGCGGAGGTGGTGGAGGATTACCCGGAAGATTGCCTTGCGGAAGTATTGTGCGATGCGGCGGTGGCGGCATTGCCAGCGTAGCGATGGGGGCGCAGCCGGTCAAACAACCTGCGTCTCACCGCCTTGGTCGGGTGATGATCGCCGGGCTCAGGCATCTGGGGATGGGGCTGGCGCCGACTGTGCCCGTCGCTGCCGGTACGGGCCTACAGGTCGGGCCGGCGTGATGACGGGGAGAATGTGTGACCGAGTTGCAAAATGACCGACTGCTGCGTGCGCTCTGCCGCGAGCCGGTCGATGTCACGCCCGTGTGGGTGATGCGCCAGGCGGGCCGCTACCTCCCGGAGTATCGTGCACTGCGGGCGGCCGCCGGCGATTTCATGAGCCTGTGCCGGAATCCGGAGCTGGCGTGCGAGGTCACGCTGCAACCGCTGCGCCGTTTCGACCTGGATGCGGCTATCCTGTTTTCCGACATCCTCACCATTCCCGATGCGCTGGGGCTGGGACTGTATTTCGAGGAGGGCGAAGGCCCGCGGTTTCGCCAGCCGATCGAGGGCGTCGGGGCGATCGAGCGCCTGGGGGTGTTAAACACCGCTCGCGACCTGCCCTACGTCCTGGACGCGGTGCGGCTGATTCGCCGGGAATTGAATGGCCGGGTGCCGCTGATTGGCTTTTCGGGCAGCCCCTGGACGCTGGCGACCTACATGATCGAAGGCGGCAGCAGCCGCGATTTCGTCCGCACCAAGTCGCTCCTCTATGCCCAACCGGATGCCCTGCATCTCCTGCTGGACAAGCTGGCGGCCTCCGTAGTCGATTATCTGAACGCGCAGATTGCCGCCGGCGCCCAGGCGGTGCAGATCTTCGATACCTGGGGCGGCGCGCTCAGCGCCGCGGCGTACCGTGAGTTTTCGCTCGCCTACATGGCCCGCATTTTGCGAAAGCTGACCCGGGTAGCCGAGGGTAGGCGGGTCCCGGCCATCCTGTTTACGAAGGGTGGTTCGCCGTGGCTGGAGCAGATGGTGGACTCGGGGTGCGATGCCCTGGGTCTCGACTGGTGTGTGGATATCGGCGAGGCTCGCCGTCGGGTCGGCGACCGGGTGGCGCTGCAGGGCAATCTCGATCCGGCCGTATTGCGCGCCCCGGAGCAGGTGGTGCGCAGGGAAGTGGAAGCCGTGTTGCGCGCCTTTGGGGCGCAGCCTGGCCATGTGTTCAATCTCGGGCATGGCATCAGTCCCGATATCGAACCTAGCCGGGTGGGGTCATTGGTTGACGCGGTTCATAGTATTTCTGCCAATTTGCGGCAGGGATTGCGCTGATTGCGAACGTTTGTCGTCCAATACTGCCGGTAAGTCGCCTCCGGTTGCAAAAATGCTTGTGCGGCCTATGCTGGGAGTGCTCGGGCCAGGTTGACCCCGGGCCCCTGCCCTGCGGGGCAACGAAACCAGTGGCGACAGGCTTGCGCAACCGGAAGGCTTGGTATGGCGATCAAACAAGTCAAAATCTCCGTCAACGAGTTGGCCATCGGCATGTACGTGTCGCAACTGGATCGGCCATGGGCGCGCACCCCCTTTCCCCTGCAGGGTTTTCAAATCCGTTCCACCGAAGACATCCTCACGGTGAGGAATTACTGTGACCACATCTTCATCGACACTACCAAGGGCAGGGGCCCGTTGGGAAATCACGGGATCTTCGCCGCAGAATTGCGCAGAGAGCCGGCGCGGTTTCGCCCGGGCAGCGCGGCGCACAACAGCCGTGCCGCGGAGAGAGAGGCTAGCCCCCTGGTGGTTCGGAAGGGGGTGTATGCCACTACCGTCTCGCTGCGCGCCGAGATCCGCCACGCCCAAGTGTTGCTTCGCGCCATCGAATCGCAACTGACCTTGGCGGCAAAACAGATCGCCAAGGGCCGGCTGGCGGATTATCAGCAGCTCAAGCACAGCGTAGACGGCATGGTCGCGAGCATCCTGCGATGTCCAGATGCATTCACCTGGCTGATTCGCCTGCGGCAGCACGATCAGAGTGTGCATGATCACAGCCTCAGGTCGGCGCTGTGGGCGGTCCAGTTTGCGCGCTTCATCGGCATTGACAAGCGCGAAATCGACACGCTGTGCGTGGGTACACTGCTCAAGGACATCGGCAAGATCCGGGTGCCTGCGGTCATGCTCCGCAAACGCAATCGCTCGCCCGAAGAAGAGGTCGAATACCGGAACTTCGTCACCTACGGCGTCGAGATGCTCCGCGAAACCCGCGAGGTCGAGCCGCGGGTGATTTCGGTGGTCCGCTATCATTGTGAACGCATGGACGGCACTGGCTTCCCCGAGGGGTTGTCGGGCAGCAAGATTCCACTGTTGGCCAGGATTGCCGGGATTGCGACCGCATTCGATGCCCTCAGCAACCCATTGGAGGCGGAACAGCCGGTAGCGCCCTCCAAGGCGGTCAGCCTCCTCTACAACATGCGCGCGCGGGAGTTTCAGGAGGATCTGGTCGTGCAGTTCATCCAGTCGATCGGCCTGTATCCAGCGGGCACCTTGGTCGAATTGACCACCGGGGATATCGGGATCGTGGTGGAACAGCACCCGAACTCGCGGCTCACGCCCCAGGTGGCCGTGCTCGATCGGGTCGGCGGCGACCTCAACAAGAATTTTCTGCTCATCGATCTCAAGGACCAGGCCGCAGCGCGCGATTTGCTCGTGGCCAGCGGCCGGGATTGTCTCCCATCGGGAGAGCGGATCGCCATCGCCCGGGATCTGGAACCCACGGGTTACGACATCGACGTGAAGGCGATCTCGGTGTTGTTCATGCAGGCCGAAGCGGAGCGCAAGGCAAGTTTGTTCGCCCAGCTCCGCGAGCGTCTGCGCCGGCCGAGCTGAGGCTCACTCCGAGCGGCTGAATCCAGCTACGGCCGGAGGCTCCAGCGAGTGCTGGATCGCCAACCGTGCTCCCATGCGAATGGTCTGCCCGGGAGCCAGGGGGTCGAGATCGATCCCCGGCGGCAGCAGCAGCATGACCGTGGAGCCGAACCGGAAGCGCCCGAGTTCCGCCCCGCGCGCGAAGCGAATCGCCTCGGGAAAGGTTTCGGCATCCGCCACGCCCGATCGGTAGCAGCCGTGCCAAACCGTCTCAATGCCGGCGACCAACAGAGCGCCCACCATCACCAGTGCGATCTCACCCACCGCAGTGTCCAGCCAGCAGACCAGCCGTTCGTTGATCGCAGAGAGCCCGGGCAGTGCCCGGTCGGTGCGCGGGTTGACCGAAAACAGTTTGCCCGGCAGATAGTTGGCCGACCGCAGCTGCCCCGCCAGCGGTGCGTGAACCCGATGATAGTCGCGGGGCGAGAGGTAGATGGTGACGAAACTGCCCCCCGACAGCGCTTGCGCGCGCAGGCTCGTCTCCCCGACCAGGGCGGCGAGGGGAAAGCGGTGGCCCTTGGCTTGCAACAGCTGGCCATCGAGCAGTCTTCCGGCGGCGCTGACGCGGCCGTCCGCTGGTGCGACCAGGGTGTGCTCATCGCCCGCCAGGGGGCGCGCTCCGGGGCGCAGCGCACGGGTGAAAAAGGCGTTGAAGGACGTATAGCGCCGGGGATCGGTTTCCTCGGCATCGGTGAGATCGATGCCGTAACGGCGGATTGCGGCGCGGATCAGCAGATTTTTCAGCCAGTTCGTGCGGCTGTTGGCCAACAGTCCGGCGACACGGCTGAGCAGGTGTTGCGGCAGTGCCCGCTGGAGCAGCAGATGAGCGGAGTCGGACAACTGGGGCATCGCGTGGGGGTTCTCGGTGGTGCGTGATGTTGCGGGTGCGGAGGTGTCCGCCATGAGGTGGCCGGCACGCAGCCCATCAGTCCGGCTGCAGCAGGTGGTGAAAGCTCGCCAGGCGCTCGCGATCGATCTGGCCTTGCGCCATGGCGGTGGTGATCGCGCAGCCCGGGTCGTCGCGGTGCCGACAGTTGCGGAACCGGCACTCGGCGGCCAGGGTGCGCAACTCGACGAAGCCCCGGATCAGCTGTTCGGCATCGTCACAAGGCACGTCGAACTCGCGGATCCCCGGTGAGTCGATCACCGCGCCGCCCGGCAGCGGGTAGAAACGGGCGATGGTGGTGGTGTGGCGACCCTTGACGGCGCTAGTCGAGAGTTGGCCCACGGCGGCATGGGCTGCGGGGAAGATGCGGTTGATCAGTGACGACTTGCCGACCCCGGACTGCCCACAAAACACGCTGACCCGCCCCATCAGGTGTTGCCGCAGGGCATCCACGCCGGCGCCGTCCCGGGCCGACACCTGGACCATCGGATAGCCGAGTCCGGCGCGGGCGCGGCCGATGCGGTACGCCTTTTCCGGTCCCGGCAGGTCGCTTTTGTTGATCACGA
>JADLCO010000026.1 GCA_020847115.1 Pseudomonadales bacterium
CCCATGGCCGATGCGCGAATTTCGGCTACGGTCCCGGCCATCGCCGAGTTCGAAGGTGCCGGCTGAAATCGCTGCGAGTGGACTGAAAGGATGGGGTGCGCGCGGTGTGGCCGGCGCGGCCCACAGACTGGGCCACGCCACCGTCAACGACAACCCCAGCAGGAGCTGGGCGAGCGAGGGGCGGTCAGGGCTCGGTCGTATCACCCGGGATCGATCTCCGCTGGGTTGCTGGCGAGCCAGGAATAGAAATCCAGATGCTCGTACAACTCTTCGGCTGCCGGTGGCGCCTGGCCGGGCACCGGGGGAAGGAATTGCCAATGGGATGCGATCGGCAGGTGTGGCGCCAGCGCCCACAGGCTCAGAGCGCACGCAAAGGCCATGCCGCTGGCCGGGGCCAGCCAACGCGGCCCCAACCGCCGCCGGGGTGCAACCGCCGCCAGAGTTTCCCTGCGGTACTCGGACAGTCGCTGCGCGCTGCCCGGATCGATGCGCGCCTCCAGGCTGCGCAACTCCCCTCGCCATTGCCGTTCGAGCGTGGTCGTGGCGGGGTGCGGGTGCTCATTCCTGCTTGGCTCATTCATGGTCGGCTCGCTCCCGGTCGTTCATGGTTGAAAGCCCTCCAGTTTTTCCCGCAGCGCGTGCAGTGCCCGGAAATAGTGGGTTTTGACGCTGCCCTGGGTGCAGCCCATGGCGCGTGCGGTCTCTTCGGTGGAGAGCCCCTCCCAGCAGCGCAGGATGAAGGCTTCGCGTTGGCGGCGGGGCAGGGCGCGGACCGCGCCCCGCAGCGCGTGCAGGCGGCGCTCCCGTTCGAGGCGCTCCGGCGGGGTGTCGGGCGCGGGGTCGGGGATCTGCTCCCAGGGGTCTTCCGGGTGACCGCCATCGTCCAGGGCCATGGTGCCGAACCAGCCGAACAGCCGGCCGCGGAGCTTGGCGCGCCGGAAACCATCGTGAATGCGGTTGTTGAGGATCCGGTAGAAGAGGGGCGGCCACTCCGTCTCGGGTTTGTGGCCGTAGCTGCGCACCAGGCGCAGCATGGCGTCCTGGACTGCGTCCAGGGCGTCCTCCCGATCCCGCAGCAGGCTGAGCGCAATGGCCAGCGCGCGCCGCTCGATGCTGGCGAGAAAGCGATCCATGGCGGTGGTTCGGGACGCCCCGGCCCGTTCCACCAGGGGGTTTGGCGGCACGCTAGACAGCGCCTCGGCCATGTCGGTGCACCTCATCGGACCGGGTCAGTGGTGCAGGATTTCATGGAGCAGCACGGCGCCGCCGATGATGGCCAGGGCATCGCGGCCGCGATCGTGCTCGTGACGGTGATGTTCATCCCGATAATGGTAATGGTGCGAGTGATGGTCCGGATGATAACCGTATCCGGGTGTCACATAGACCCGGTGCCGCGATTCGGGAGGGCGCCAGCCGTGTTGATAGCGATGGTCGTGTTGATACCGATAGTCGTGGTGATACCGATAGTCGCGCTGGCGGTGCCGGTCCCAGCGTCGTTCATGGTCATCATCCCAAGCGTAGGCGGGCAGCGCGAGCATGGCGCCGCCCGCCATCGCCAGCCTCAGTGCCGCCCTGGCCAGCAGCGATTGCCTGGGCGTTGTCGTGTTGGTCGTCATCGGACAGCCTCTGCCCGGTACATCCGGTAGCCGGAACAACGCCCCGCCGGGGCATTGGTTGACGATCCTAAAGCGCAAACTCCGCCCACACGGGGCAATGATCGGAGGGCCTTTCCATCGCGCGCACTGCGAGGTCGATGCCGCTGTCCACCAGCCTGGCGCACAGGCCGGCACTGGCGAGCAGCAGGTCGATGCGCAGCCCGCGCGGCGGATCCTGCTCGAAGCCGCGGCTGCGGTAGTCGAACCAGCTGTAGACCGCCGCACCGTCGCCATGCCGTTCGCGAAAGGTGTCTCTGAGGCCCCAACTGGTGAGCTGCTCGTACCACTCCCGCTCCTCGGGCAGAAAGCAGCATTTGCCCGTACGCAGCCAGCGTTTGCGGTTCTCTTCGCCGATGCCGATGTCGATGTCGCAAGGCGCGACGTTCATGTCACCCATCACCACCACCTGTTCGTCGGGGCCATGATCGCGGCGCAGTGTTGCGGCAAGCTCGCGGTAGAAGGCGGCCTTGGCGGGAAATTTGACCGGATGGGCGCGGCTTTCCCCTTGGGGAAAATAGCCGTTGTAGAGGTGCAGCGGACCCGCCGCGGTGGCGAAACTGGCCTTGATCAGGCGCCGCTGAGATTCCTCTCCGTCGTTGGGAAAACCACGCAGACAGGCAAGTGGTGGCGCGCGGTAGAGCAGGGCGACTCCGTAATGGCCCTTCTGGCCGTGGAAGACGCTCTCGTAACCGAGGCTGCGAATGGCCTCGGTGGGGAATTCCGGATCGGCGACCTTGGTTTCCTGGAGGCCGATGACGTCGGGATCGTGGCGCTTGATCAGCTCCTCCAGCTGATGAATTCTTGCTCGTATCCCATTGATATTGAATGAAACGATCTTCACGGATCGATCCCGGTTCCGCTGGCTACCTGCTGCCGGCGCGCGGCAATCATCTGCACGTAATCGGCCAGGACATTGCCGGCCTCCTTGAGCAGGGTGTCCTTGGTCGGGTCCGGTTTCCCGGGGGGATCGCCCGCTTCTTCCGCGGCGGCTTCTTCGCTGCGGTCACCCGTGGTGCCGCGATCCTTGCGCCAGGCATCGAGATCGGCGTAGGCCGGCTGGCCCTTGGCGGCGCGCTGCTGGTTGGCCAGCGCGAACAAGGCCTCCTCGCGCTCCCGCTCCAGCCGCTCGCGATCGGCTCGGCGCAGGGGCACCTCCCGGAGCGCACGATTTTTCTCCACCAGCGCCAACTCTCCGGTCAGATAGTGCCAATCGGGGTCAGTGGCCACTCGGCGGTCATGGGCCGCCGCCAGGAGCTGTGTCAGGTCCCGGGTGTAGTCGTAGCGCTCGAAATTGACGGGGTCGATGCGATCCCAGGGCAGCGCCCGGTCCTGTGCGTTCTCGCCGATTTCCTTCGGGTCGTAGAGCGAAGGGAAGGCGATGTCCGGCACCACGCCGCGCTCCTGGGTGCTGTCGCCGGAGATGCGGTAGAACTTGGACTGGGTCAGCTTGAGCTGGCCTTCCCGCAGCGGCGTGATGACCTGGACGGTGCCCTTGCCGAAACTCTGTGAGCCCAGCACCAGGCCGCGGCCATAGTCCTGGATCGCGGCGGCAAAGATTTCCGAGGCCGAGGCGCTGAGGCGGTTGATCAGCACCACCAGGGGGCCGCGGTACATCGCCGGGCGCTCCGCGAGCTGGTCGAGCGACAGGCTGCGATCGGCGTGGCGGATCTGCACCACCGGACCGGGATCGATGAACAGGTCGGTGAGCGCGGTGGCCTCGTACAGCGAGCCGCCGCCGTTGTTGCGCAGATCGACGATGATGCCGTCGACGTTTTCGCTGCGGAACTGCTGCAGGATGTTGAACACGTCCCGCGTGGTGCTGCGGAAGTTTTCGTCGCGGTTGCGATAGGCCTCGAAATCCATGTAGAAGGTGGGCAGGGTGATCACACCGAGCCGCGTCTGTTCGCCATCGTGCGGGACGGAGATCACGTCGCCGCGCGCGGCCTGCTCCTCGAGCTTCACCTGTTCGCGCACCAGGACCAATTCCTGGGACTTGCCGGCAACACCGGACCTGGCCGGCAGCACCTCCAGGCGCACCTCGGTACCCTTCTTGCCCCGGATCAGATCGACCACGTCGTCGAGCCGCCAGCCGATCACGTCGACCATTTCCTGCTCGCGGCCTTGCGCGACCCCGGTGATGCGGTCGCCGGCGTGCAGGCGGCCATCCTTGTCGGCGGGACCGCCCGGGACGACGCGTACCACCTTGGTGTGCTCGTCCTCGCTTTGCAGCACGGCGCCGATCCCCTCCAGGGACAGCGACATGCTGATCTGGAAGTTCTCCATGCTGCGCGCATCCATGAACGAGGTGTGCGGGTCGTACATGCCCGCCACCACGTTGGCATAGACCTCGAAGGCATCGTCGGCCGTCTGCTGGTTCAGCCGGTGGAGCTGGGTGCGATAGCGCTTGATCAACAGCTCGCGGGCGGCCTGGGGCTCCTTGCCGGACATCTGCAAGCGCAGCAGGGCGTCCTTCATGCGCCGTCGCCAATAGTCGTCGGCCGCGGCGGCATCCGCCAGCCAGGGTTTCTTGTCGGTGTCGATGGGCAGCGTTTCGGCCTGGTCGAAATCGAACTGCGCGTCGCTGGTGAGGTACGCGAGGTTGGCCTCCAAACGTTGCGCCAGGCGCTCCTGGAAGCGGTTGTAGATCTGGTAACCGCAGTCGAGGGCGGCGGCCTTGAGTTCATCGTCGAGCCGTGTCCGGCAGGGCTCCAGGGCGCCGACATCACTGGCCAGCAGGTAGGTCCGCGCCAGGTCCAGCCGTTTCAGGTAAAGATCGAACAATTCTTCGGAAAAGCGATCGTCGAGTTTCAAATGGCGATAATGGCGCTTGTCCAGGGCGCGCACGAGCTCGCGCAGGGTGTCGCGCTGGGCGTCGTTCGGCTGTGCCGGCGCCAGCGCCCAGGCCGACCACGGGAACGACAGAATCGCGAGCGCAACCGCTGCGGCTAAGGACGGGCCAAGGCGAGACATGGGGGACTGCAACCGGCAAGGAAACGCGAATTCTAGCAGCCTGTTGAAAAACTGCTGCGGCAGCCATCTGCGGGAGAGCGAACGCCATGAAATTCATCTTCGAAGTCCGTGTGAAGCCCGGTTACAGCGCCGAGGAGTATGCCGAGGCCTGGGTACGGGCCAGCGAGATCATCCAGCGCATCCCGGGCGCCCGGGGGACTTATTTGCATCGCAAGATCGGCGACCCGGAGCGGCTGCTGGCCATCGCGCACTGGGACTCGAAGGCCGCACGCGACGCCAAGGACGACCGCCGCGACGAGACCGTGCGCCGGATTCTCGAAAAGCATGCCCGGACCTGTGAATTCACCCTCATCGGCGAGTTCGAAGAGCCGGAGTGGGTGGTGCTGCCGGAGAATCGTTCGACGAAAGCCAAGCCGGAATCGCCGGCAGGCGGGAATGGCGAGGACTGAGCATCGGTTGCGGCATGGCCGCCTGCGTGGTTATTTAACATAAGATACATTATGCGCATAATGCAGCGGATCATCGCGACAGTAAGGGAAGCTCAATGGATGATCTGCAATACCTCGCGGCCGAGACTGGCCTGACCACTGACCAGCTCTGCACATACCTCGGCATATCTCGATCCACCTGGCGGCGCTGGAATCGCTCCGGGCCGCCTCCATGGGCCGTGCGGCTGCTCCGGCACCGCGCCGGGTACCTCGATTCACTCGGCTGGCGCCGGTGGCAAATTCGAGACGGGCTGCTGTATTGCAACGAACTGCATCACTCCCACTACTGGCGGCCTGGGGAGCTGCTGGCAGATCGGTTTCAAGAGCTAAACGGACGCTCGCCGCTAGGCAGGCGGGCCGGGCTTGAAAAGCGAACCCGGCCCGCTGCCGGGAGCGTTTGAAGGGTGTGCTGTCAAGGGTACGCTACGCCGCGATCCTCACCCGGTCCCGGCAAAGAACGCCGGGCTGCGGCTTCCGGTCGCGCCCTTGACTGGGAAGGACGTCAGTATGCGGCTTGGCGTGGAAAACCAAGAGCAGAGCGCTACCTTATGGAAAAAGATTCAGAATATTTTGGAATAAAAAAAGAAAATCAGCGGCGAAAAGAACCCAAGGTAGACCCGCCGCCACCAGGTGAGCCACCAGAGGCGGAACCAGAAGCACCGAACGACAGAGCACCGCGAGGGCCTGAATAAGTGAGAGAAGGTTCACCGACGTCGTCAACCCCACGAGAAACGGATGATCCCTCCTCGATGAACCAGGCACCACCAGTGCGCTCGACTGGTGGCAATTCAGCAAGCGCAACAGTACCTCGATGACGCGGAGGTTCTGGCCGTTCGCGGGTATCGTCGAAATACCCGTGCAGTGCAATCTGACGGCACAACTGGGGGCCGACATCCACTTGAGTGCCCTGCCAAGTGCCACACATACAGCGCCCGGAAGCTTCGGCCAGGATGCACCCTACAGGCAGAGGGGCGGACTGGGGCTCAGTGACACGATCGTAAACAGGCGCAGTCCACGGCATGTGATCCACACGAGGC
>JADLCO010000027.1 GCA_020847115.1 Pseudomonadales bacterium
CATCGTCCGTGCCTTTTCCGGTGGCCTCGACACCAGCGTGATCCTGAAATGGCTGCAACAGACATACCAGTGCGAGGTGGTGACCTTCACCGCCGATCTGGGGCAGGGCGAGGAGGTCGAGCCGGCGCGCGCCAAGGCCCAGGCCATGGGCGTCAAGCAGATCTACATCGAGGATGTGCGCGAGGAGTTCGTGCGCGATTTCGTCTTCCCCATGTTTCGCGCCAACACCATCTACGAGGGCGAATACCTGCTGGGGACCTCCATCGCCCGGCCGCTGATCGCCAAGCGCCTGGTGGAGATCGCCGCCGAGACCGGCGCCGACGCCATATCCCACGGCGCCACCGGCAAGGGCAACGACCAGGTGCGCTTCGAGATCGGCGCCTATGCGCTGAAGCCCGGGATCAAGGTGATCGCGCCCTGGCGGGAGTGGCATCTGACCTCCCGCGAGACGCTGATGGAATACGCCGCCACGCACAACATCCCGGTGGATTTCGCCAAGGCGGGCAAGAAGTCGCCGTACTCGATGGATGCCAACCTGCTGCACATCTCCTATGAGGGCGGCGTGCTGGAGGATCCCTGGACCGAGGCGGAAGAGGACATGTGGCGCTGGTCGGTGAGTCCGGAGCGGGCCCCGGATGTGCCGACCTACGTCGAGCTGACCTACGAAAAAGGCGATGTCGTCGCCATTGACGGTGTGCGCATGCGGGCGCACGAGGTGCTGGCGAAACTGAACCAGCTGGGCGGCGCCAACGGCGTCGGCCGGCTCGACATCGTCGAGAACCGCTATGTGGGCATGAAGTCGCGCGGCGCCTACGAAACGCCGGGCGGCACCATCATGCTGCGTGCCCACCGCGCCATCGAGTCGATCTGCCTCGACCGTGAAGTGGCGCACCTCAAGGATGGGCTGATGCCCAAGTACGCCGAGCTGATCTACAACGGTTACTGGTGGAGCCCGGAGCGCAAGATGCTCCAGACCATGATCGACCAGTCGCAAACCGTGGTGAACGGCGTGGTGCGGGTAAAGCTGTACAAGGGCAATGTGACCATCGTCGGTCGCAAGTCCGAGGATTCCCTCTTCGACACCCGCATCTCCACCTTCGAGGACGACGGCGGCGCCTACAATCAGAAAGACGCCGAGGGCTTCATCAAGCTCAACGCCCTGCGCCTGCGCATTGCGGCGAGCAAGAGCCGCAAGCTGATCTGAGGCGGCGAGTCGGACAACCGGGAGGAACGGCGATGAAACTGTTGCACACCATGCTGCGGGTCGGCGATCTCGATCGCTCGATCCATTTCTACACCGAACTGCTGGGCATGAAGCTGCTGCGGCGCATGGATTTCCCCGGCGGCCGCTTCACGCTCGCCTTCGTCGGCTATGGGTCGGAGAAGGACAACGCCGTGCTGGAGCTGACCCACAACTGGGACACCGATCGCTACGAGCTGGGCACCGCCTATGGCCATATCGCGATCGGCGTCGAGGATGTGTATGCCGCCTGCGAGCGGATTCGCGCTGGCGGCGGCAAGGTGGTGCGGGAGCCCGGTCCGATGCAGCACGGCAGCACGGTGCTCGCGTTCGTGGAAGACCCCGACGGCTATCGCGTGGAACTCCTCGCGGGTTGAGACCGGATCACCGCCGCCCGTTCCGCTCGGTTCGGGCTGCCGAGCCCGGGTTGCTCAGTCCGCGTCATCCGGGTGATCGATGACCAGCGGCTCTGCTCCGGCCTTGGCGCGCAGCCAGTTGAGGCCGGCGAGCACGGCGTGCTGGCCCGCGAGGCGTCGCTCCAGAGCGAACTTGCCGGGGTAGTCGAGCAGCAGCAGTCCCATGGCCATGGTCAGCAACCCCTGGCCGGGGACGAACAGCATCATCAGCCCGCCGGCCAACAGGATCGCGCCGAGCAGGTTCTTGCCGATCAGCAAAGCCAGCCGGATCACCGGATGGCGCTGCTTGAGGGGCGTCGCGTGGCGTTTGCGGTGGGCGAAGTAATCGGCCGGGATGCGCGCCACCAGCCAGGGCAGGGTGACCACACTGACCAGGAAGGTCGCAACGGACGCAAACGTCAGCCAGCCCAGCAACGCCTGATTGGCGGTGAGCCAGGAACTCATGCAGCAGCGCTGGGCAGGGGCAGAAAAGCGACCGCCCGGGCGCCGTCGCCGAACTCCAGCGCCGTGCACTGCGCGGCTTCGTCCCGCAATACCGCCAGCGCCTCGCAGTAGCCGGCAGCCGCCGGCGCCGCCGCGACCAGGGTGCCGGCCGGCTGACTGCCCTGGGGTATCGCCAACGGAACCCCGGGTTTAGGCGCCGGCGCCGCGAAGCCGAGGCGGTACAGGTGGCGCTTCAGCTTGCCCAGGTGCTGGCTGCGCGCCACGACCTCCTGGCCGGTGTAGCAGCCTTTGGTGAAGCTGACCGCGCCGCGCTGTTCCAGACCGAGCATCTGCGGGACGAACTGCTCGCGGGTTTCCGGGGCCAGTGTGGCGATGCCATCCCGGATGTCGGCGAGATGCCACAGTGGCAGGCCCACCGGTCGCGCGCACCGCGCGAGCGCCGCCCAGCGCGCTTTCGCGGCAGCAGTGGGCGCCAGCACCAGATAGCGCCGCGCCGCGTGGCGCAGCGCCCGGGTGCCGTCGGTGGAGCCGCCGCCATTCGGCCCTTCGAGCTCGGACGCGAGGCGGTCGGCTGCGGGGCCCGCGAGTCCCAGAATGCGGTAGTTCGCACTGACATCGGCGAGTTCGACCCGAGACAGTGCGGCATAGCGGGCCAGGGCCTCGCGGCTCGGCGCGATCAGGGCGCGGGGCATGATCAGCAGGTAGCCGGCATCGGTACGCAGCGCGGTGAACAGGGTGAACACCCGACCCTGGGGGGTGCAGCAGGCGCCGCGGATCGGTCCGGGGGGAGGGGACTTGACGAAATCCGCGGTGGTCTGACCGTGCAAAAAGTCCGCGCTCTTCGCGCCCGTCACCGCGAGCACGCCGAGATCGGCCAGGTCGCACATTGTGTCCAGGGTGAGCAGCTGTTCGTAATCAGCGGGCGCCTCGTCGAAGTGCGCTACTGCGCCTGCGTCGATCACCCCGCCTTGGGCGAGCAGGAATTGATGCCAATCGGTCATTGGGGGTCCTCAGCGGCCTCGGGAGTGTAACCAAGTCCGGGCGCGGCGATCCACTCCGCCAGCAGGGCGGCGAAGCGCCTGGATCGGGCCATCTATAATGGGAGTTCCGGCGGAGACGACCCCATGGATCAGAATCGCCTGCGGTGGGCTGCCCGCCGCGGCATGCTCGAACTGGATCTGCTGTTCACGGCCTTTCTCGATCGCCACTACGGGGCGCTGAGTGAAGACCAGCGCCAGGCATTCGCGCGCCTGCTGGGCTGCGAGGATCAGGAGCTCTACGCCTGGTTGATGGGCCGGGCGGAAGCGCCCGACGCAGGACTCCGGGCCATGGTGGCATGGGTGCGTGGTGGCGACGGCTCCGCAGCGCCTTGAATTGGCGCCACGCCGATCGCGGCTGGCGCTGGTGTTGTGGTTGTCGACCGCGGCCGGCGTGGCGGTGGGGCTGTGGCTGCTGGTTCTGCCCTGGTGGTTGCGCGCGGCGCTGCTGCTGGCCTTGCCGGTGAGCGCTCGCGGCCTGCTGTGGCTGCCCCCGGGCGGTGAGACGCTACTGTGGGACGGGTCGGCATGGCGGCTGTCGCGGGCAGCGGAGGCGGTCGTGCTGGCCGATTGCCGGTGGGAGTTCGTATCCCGTTGGCTGGTGGTGCTGAGTTTTCGCGAGGGGCGCCTGCGGCGCTATCGGCCGGTGTTCGCTGATGCCGTTGCGTCCGAGGACTTCCGCGCGCTGCTGGCACTGGCGCGCGGCACCGCGCCGGCTTGAGCGGGCTCATCAGGCGAGCTTGTCGACGATCAACTCCTGATTGGCGAAATTCATCGGCACCAAAATGGTGTCTTTGGCGATCACCGACAGCTCCGGGTGGTCGAGGGTAAAGTGCAGGCCGCGGCTCTCCTTGCGCAGCAGCGCGGAGCGGATGATCAGCTCGGCGGCCATGGCCAGGTTGCGCAGCTCCAGCAGATCGCGGCTCACCCGATAGTTGCTGTAGTACTCGTGGATCTCCCGCTGCAACAGCTGGATGCGGTGCTGGGCGCGCTCGAGCCGCTTGCGGGTGCGCACGATGCCCACGTAGTCCCACATGAAGCGCCGCACCTCGTCCCAGTTGTGGGAGATCACCACGTCCTCGTCCGAGGAGGTGACCCGCGAGGCGTCCCAGGGTTTGGTGAAGCTGGGCATCGGAATGTCGGCCAGCTGTTGGTGAATGTCGGCGGCGGCGGCGGTGGCAAACACGACGCACTCGAGCAGCGAGTTGCTGGCCAGCCGGTTGGCGCCGTGCAGCCCGGTGAAGGCGCATTCCCCGATCGCGTAGAGGTGCTTGAGGTCGGTGCGGCCGCGGGTGTCGGTGACCACGCCGCCGCAGGTGTAGTGGGCTGCGGGCACCACCGGGATCCGCTGCCGCGCGATGTCGATGCCGAAGCTCAGGCACTGGGCGCGCAGCGTCGGGAAGTGCTCCTCGATGAAGGCCAGCGGCTTGTGGCGGATGTCGAGGTAGACGCAGTCGGCGCCCAGGCGCTTGATCTCGTGGTCGATGGCGCGGGCGACGATGTCGCGCGGGGCGAGCTCGGCGTCGGGATGGAAGTTCGGCATGAAGCGCGTGCCGTCCGGCAGCTGCAGTTGGGCGCCCTCGCCGCGCAGCGCCTCGGAGATCAGAAAGGACTTGGCGCTGGGATGGTACAGGCAGGTGGGATGGAACTGGTTGAATTCCATGTTTGCCACCCGGCAGCCGCGGCGCCAGGCCACGGCGATGCCGTCGCCGCTGGCGCCGTCCGGATTGGTGGTGTACAGGTAGACCTTGCTGGCCCCGCCGGTGGCCAGCACCACCACGCGGGCCTGAAACAGGCACACCTCGCCGTTGGCGGCGTCGAGCACGTAGGCGCCATTGCAGCGCAGGTGGCGCGACCCGGCATCGGCCTGGGTGGTGAGATCCACTACCACATGCTGCTCGAAGACCTCGATGCCCGGATGTTCCAGCACCCGATCCACCAGGGCGGTGGAAATGGCCTTCCCGGTTGCGTCGGCCGCGTGCAGGATGCGGCGATGGCTGTGGCCGCCCTCCCGGGTCAGGTGGTAGGCGCCGGTGGCATCGCGGCTGAACGCCACCCCTTGTGCGATGAGCCAGTTGATGGCCGCCGGCCCGTGCTCGACGGTGAATTCCACCACGTCGCGGTGGCAGAGCCCGGCGCCGGCGGTCTGGGTGTCCTGGCCATGGGCTTGGCAGCTGTCGCCGGCATCGAACACCGCGGCGATGCCGCCCTGCGCATAGGGTGTGGAGCCCGATTGTAGGCTGCCCTTGCTCAACAGGGCGACGCGGCAGTGATCGGCGAGTTGCAGCGCCAGAGTCATGCCGGCCGCGCCGCTGCCGACGACGAGCACGTCGTGATAGAAGTTTCTCGTCATAACCGGCATGGGTTTTGATGCTTGGACCGCATGATAGTATAGGTCCCGGGGATGCGCCTGGAACACTAGGCCGCGGATCCCCTGCTGGATGCAGCCCGGCGAGTCTGGCCGCCTGATTGTGGAGCTATGTGTGAGGGCCCCGAAAGAGACGGTGCCGGACAGCAAACTGGTTCGGCGGGTGCAACAGGGTGACAAACGGGCGTTCGACCTGCTGGTGTTGAAGTACCAGCATCGGGTGCGGGCGATTGTCAGCCGCTACATGCAGGACCACGGCGAGGTCGACGACGTCGTGCAGGAGTCGTTCATCAAGGCGTATCGCGCCTTGGGCGATTTCCGCGGCGACAGCCAGTTCTACACCTGGCTCTACCGGATCGCCGTCAACACTGCAAAGAATTTCCTGGTGGCGCGCAGTCGGCGGCCGCCGGCCAGCGACGTCGATCTGGAGGATGCCGAGCATTTCGTCGGCAATGAGGGGCTCATCGATCTCGATACCCCGGAGAATCTCGCCCAGAGCGACGAACTGCGCGCCGTGGTCGAGGGCGCGATCCGGGCACTGCCGGAAGATCTGCGGGTGGCGATCACGCTGCGCGAATTCGAAGGCCTCAGCTACGAAGATATCGCCAGCGTCATGGGGTGCCCGGTGGGCACCGTGCGGTCGCGCATCTTTCGCGCGCGGGAGGCCATCGATCAGCGCGTCGGCGCCCTGATGGCGGAGGGGCGCTGACCTTGGAACCTTTGGCGTGCTGCTTGGGTCAGACTGCCAGCATCTCGCCCGCCCCGCCCGGCGTGGGCACCCCGAACACTTGGTGAACCAGAGGTCTCGCGACCCATGAGTCAAGACATTCATCCGCAACCCCAATCCCAGCTGTCTGCGCTCATGGATGGCGAGGTAGACGAGTTCGAACTGCGCCGGACCATCGAGTTGCTCGGCGAGGACTCCGAATTGCGCGCAAAGTGGCGTCGCTACCAGGTGGCGGCCAGCGCCTTGCGCGGCGAATCCGGCCATTGGCAGGTCGACCTCTCGGCGCGCATCGCCGCGGCCGTCGCTGCCGAACCGGCACCGCGCCGCCGGCTGCTCACCGGTGTGTTGGGACGTGCCGCGGTGGCGGCTTCCGTGGCCGCGCTGACCATCGTCGGGGTGCGCTATTGGCTGCCTTTCGATCCGGCCGAGCCAGAGATTGCAGGGAGCGCCGCGCTGGCGCAGGGGGCGGTGGCGCCCCCTTACCGGCCGATGGTGGAGCGACCCCTCGGCATCCAGTTGCCGGCGGTGCAGACGGTGGCAGCGACTGATGCGATGGCCCTGCCGATCGAGGGCCAGGAGCGGGTGGCACCACCCCTGTCAGCTGCCCAGGAAGCCCAGATTCGGCGCTACGTCGAGGAGCGCATGCTCCGCCATGCCGATGCCGCCGCCAGTCACGAGGGCTTGCTGCCGGTCGCACGCTTGCCGCGGCGGGTGGACGACCGTTGAAGTGGCGAGGCCGAGCGGCCATACCGCCGGCGGGCTCCTCGGTGCATTGGCAAAGCCACCAACGCGATGGGTGCGCCGCGATGCCGCGTGCCATGGCGCGGTGCCGCTGGTAATTATGGGAGCCTCTGGGATTCCACTGCGTCTGCCGCCCTTCTTTTTTCCCTGCCGACGCAGGTGTCCTGCCGTCCGCCGGCTGCTAGTGGGATTGGCCGGCCTGCTGGCGGCGTCGCCTGCGCTGTCCCTGGAGTCGCTGGTGTCCGCGGAGCGGGAACTGATGCGGATGACCGCCGCTGCGGCCAGCCTCAGCTATCGCGGGACGGCGACCTACGAGCAGGCTGGTGCGCTGACCACGCTGCGCGTGGTGCGGGCGGTGCGCGTTGGCCGGATCCTGGAGCGCATCGAATATCTGGATGGCCCGCCGGAGGAGGTGATCCGGGAGCATGACCTGTCCGGCTGCGCAGGGCCGGACCCGTTGGCCGACCGGGGCCCGGTCGCTGCAATCGACCGTGCGGCCATGGTCGAACATTACCAGGCGGCGTTTCTGGATGAAGCCCGGATCGCCGGGCGCGACGCGGTGCGTATCCGCCTCCAGCCCCGTGACCACTATCGCTACGGGCATTTGCTGGGCATCGATCGACAGACGGGCCTGTTGCTGCAGGCGCTGACCCTGGATCACCAGGGCCGCCTGTTGGAGCGGTTTCAGTTTGCCGACATCGCCGTCGGCGTGCAGGTCGACGATCCGGAACTGGAGCCGCAGGCGGCCAGCCACCGCCTGTTGCGCACCGCCGGTTGCGAGTCCGGGGCGGCGCGAACCCGCGCCCAGAGCTGGCGTGCGACCTGGGTGCCCCCGGGGTTTGTGCCCTGGTCTGCCCCTGCGGCCCCGCGCGGCGGCGAAGCCATGCACTTCACCGACGGATTCGGCGCATTTTCGGTGTTCATCGACGCCCATGCTGCGGCCGCGCCGATGCTCGAAGCGCGTCGCGGGGCCACCGCCGCGTACGTCCGGCGGTTCCAAGGCGCGACTGGTGGCCGCTGGATCTGTGTAATCGGCGAAATACCCATGCCTACCGCTCGCCGCATTGCGGAGGGTATCGAGCCGCGCCCGGAAGTATCCTCGACGGTAGAGGTTCGCGCGTCTGGCGGACCCTGAAGATGGCGGCAACCACACGAATTGTTCAACCAGAGGAATGAGCGATGACTGAATTCTGGCAGCCCGTGGCCCGGGTGGGATTGCTGGCGGTGCTGTTGGTCTGCCTTCCGGCAGGCGCGGGCGAATTGCCCGATTTCACCCAGCTGATCGCCGACAACTCGCCTGCGGTGGTGAAGATCAACACGGTGCAGAAAATCACCAATCGGCGCCCGCGGGGCATGCCGCCGGAGGTTCCGGAGATCTTCCGCGACTTCTTTGGCCAGCCGCCCGGGGCCGAACGGGAGCGGCGGATGCAGTCGATGGGCTCCGGATTCGTGATTTCCGCGGACGGTTACATCGTCACCAACAATCATGTCATCGACGGCGCCGATGAAATCCAGGTGCGCCTGATCGATCGTCGTGAGTTCGACGCCACGATCGTGGGCGCCGATCCGCGCTCCGACCTGGCGTTGCTGAAAATCGACGCCAAGGGACTGCCGACGGTGCGCCTCGGCCCGGATGATGGCTTGCGGGTTGGCGAATGGGTGGTGGCGATCGGCTCGCCGTTCGGTTTGGATTACTCCGCCAGCGCGGGGATCGTTAGCGCGATCGGGCGCAGCATTCCCACCGAGCGCGGTGAAGACTACGTGCCCTTCATTCAGAGCGACGTGGCCATCAACCCGGGCAATTCCGGTGGACCGCTGTTCAATCTCGGCGGCGAGGTGGTGGGGGTCAACTCCCAGATCTTCACCCGTTCCGGCGGTTCGATCGGGCTGTCGTTCTCGATTCCGGTGCGGGTCGTCAAGGAGGTCGTGGCGCAGCTCAAGGAGCATGGCCGCGTGGTGCGGGGCTGGCTCGGCGTCTACATCCAGGATGTCGATCGGGCGCTGGCCGAATCCCTCGGGCTCGACAATCCTCAGGGCGCCTTGATCGCTCAGGTGGAGCCGGGCAGCCCTGCCGCCGACGCCGGACTGGAACCCGGCGACGTGGTGGTGGAATTCAACGGCCGCCGCATCGTCGACGCCAGTGACCTGCCCCACACCGTGGGGCTGATGAAGCCGGGCGAGAAGGCGGTCGCCTCGGTGGTTCGCAAGGGCAGCCGGAAGCAGCTCGAGGTCACGGTGGGCAACCGTCCCGGTGACGATCGCACCGCGGCGGCGGGCGCCAATGGCGATCGGCTGGGCATCGAAGCCGAAGACGTCGATGCCCAGACGCGCGACAATTGGCGGCTGCCGGGTGGCGTGGCGGTGACCCAGGTGTACCCGGAGTCGCCGGCCGACCTGGCCGGCCTGCCCCCCGGAGACATCATCGTGCAATTGGGCTACAACGCGATCGGCGGCAACGCCGATTACGATCGCCTGGTTGCTGAATTGCCGTCCAAGACGCCGATCGCGCTGCGCTTCTTCCGCCGCGGGCGCTCCATTTTCAGCACCATCGAGCTGGAGTAGGGGCGCCGATCCTGCACTTCCCATTCCTCTGCCATGGCAGCCCACCGGCCGCGGCTGTCATGGCGGCACCCGGGCAAATGAGCTAGACTCGCGGCCACTTTTCCGCCCGTCCGCTTCGGTTCTCGAGCCTGCCTGTGCCCGATCTCGACCACATTCGCAATTTTTCCATCATCGCGCACATCGACCACGGCAAATCCACCCTCGCCGATCGCTTCATTCAGATCTGCGGCGGCCTCAGCGACCGTGAGATGGGCGCGCAGGTGCTGGATTCGATGGACATCGAACGCGAGCGCGGCATCACCATCAAGGCGCAGAGCGTAACCCTGAACTACCGCGCCGCCAGCGGCGAGGTCTATCAGCTCAATTTCATCGACACGCCGGGCCACGTGGATTTTTCCTACGAGGTGTCGCGCTCGCTGGCGGCCTGCGAGGGTGCGCTGCTGGTGGTCGATGCCGCCCAGGGCGTCGAGGCCCAGTCGGTGGCCAACTGCTATACCGCGATCGCGCAGGGCTTGGAGGTCATTCCGGTGCTCAACAAGATCGACCTGCCGCAGGCGGACCCCGACCGCGTGGTGCACGAGATCGAGGAAATCATCGGCCTGGAGGCCGCCGATGCGGTGCGCTGCAGTGCCAAGACCGGCGCCAACATCGACCAGGTGCTGGAATGCCTGGTGGCCCGGGTACCGCCGCCTGAGGGCGATCGCGCGGCGCCCTTTCAGGGCTTGATCATCGATTCCTGGTTCGACAATTATCTAGGAGTGGTGTCCCTGGTGCGGGTCAAGCAGGGCACTCTCAAAGCCCGCGACCGCATCCTGGTGAAGAGCACCGGCAAGGTCTACGGCGCCGATACCATCGGCATTTTCACGCCCAAGCGGATCGAAACCGGGTTGCTGGCCGCCGGCGAAGTCGGGTTCGTCGCTGCCGGGATCAAGGACATCCACGGCGCCCCCGTGGGCGATACCCTGGTGCCGGCCCAGGGCGGCGATCAGGTGCCGGCGCTGCCGGGTTTCCAGAAGGCGCAACCCCAGGTGTACGCCGGCCTGTTTCCGGTGGACTCCGACGATTTCGAGGCCTTCCGCGTGGCCCTGGAGAAGCTCACTCTCAACGATGCCTCGCTGTTCTACGAACCCGAGACCTCGGATGCCCTGGGCTTCGGTTTTCGCTGCGGCTTTCTGGGTCTGCTGCACATGGAGATCGTCCAGGAGCGCCTGGAGCGGGAATACGACCTTGATCTGATCACCACCGCGCCCACGGTGCAGTACGAGGTGGTGACCACGGATGGTGCCATCGGCTACTACTCGAACCCGTCGTCCCTGCCGA
>JADLCO010000028.1 GCA_020847115.1 Pseudomonadales bacterium
CGGCTGCCGGACCAGCGGGCGGTGATCAACCGCATGGGGTTCAACAACCACGGCTTGGAGTATCTGGCGCGCGCCGTGGCCCGGCGCCACTACCGCGGGGTACTGGGCATCAACATCGGCAAGAACCTGGATACACCGGTGACCGAGGCGGCGCGGGATTATCTGCCCTGCCTGGAGCGGGTCGATCCACTGGCCGACTACATCACGGTGAACCTGTCGTCGCCCAATACGCCGGGGCTGCGGGAATTACAGTTCGGCGCCTATCTGGAGGAGCTGATCGGCGCGCTCCAGGAGCGGCGCCGGGTGCTGGCCGCGCAATCGGGGCGGCGGGTGCCCCTGGCGGTGAAGATCGCCCCGGATCTCGCCGACGAGGAGCTGAGCGCGATCGGCCGCATCCTGGTCGCCCAAAGCGTGGATGCGGTGATCGCCACCAACACGACCGTCTCGCGCCGGGGCGTGGAGCAATCGCCCCATGCCGGGGAGGCGGGCGGCCTGAGTGGCGCGCCCCTGTTCGCGCGCAGCACCGAGGTGGTCCGCCGGCTGGCCGCGGAGTTCGGCGCCCGGCTGCCGGTGATCGCCGCGGGCGGGATCGGCTCGGGGGAGGATGCCGTGGCCAAGCTGGCGGCCGGCGCCCGGCTGGTCCAGCTCTATACCGGCTTTATCTACCGGGGTCCGGAACTGGTCGGCGAGGCGCTGGGTGCCGTAGCGGACTGGCGAAAACAAAAGAAATTAAACGAGAATTAGGCCGTATCCCATTGATTTGGAATAGAGGCGATCTTCGCTTGGAAGGCTTGCAAGCTGTAGCCGGCGGTGCGGTCTTCGCGGCCCTGGCGCCAGCCACTGAGCCAGTGCTGGCCGGTTTCCGAGGTCGGATGGTAGGGGCAGTTGCTGCGCGTGCGGCCGTCGAATCCGGCCTGGTAGCCCCTGCTGAACACTCTCTGGTTCGGGTTGCGCTTGCATCGCTTCATGTATCGCTACCTCTGTCGGCGGGGCCGAGAGGGCCGGTGGCTGACCGGCACCCCGGATCATCCCCAATGGAAGTCCAGTCCACCAGATCGCGTGCGCGCTGTCGAAGATCGATCTGTCATATCCATGTCACAGTTTAATTCCGTCTCGTCGTCGAACGCGGCCGCCCGGCCGGCGCCAGGGCACTGGCTGGTGACCTGTCCGCGGGGCGTCGAGGGACTGTTGGCGGCGGAGCTGCAGCCCTTGGGTGGCGCCGCGCTGCGCGAGCGGGTGGCCGGCGTGGAGGCCGATGGCGACCTGGAGTTCGGCTACCGGACCTGCCTGTGGTCGCGGCTCGCCAACCGGGTGCTGTGGCAGCTGGTGGAGGCGCCGGTCGCCGATGCCGACGACCTCTACCAAGTCGCTCACTCCATCGGTTGGGAGCAGCTGTTCGCGGTCGACACCGGTTTCACGGTGGATTTCACCGGCACCTCGGGCGGCATCCGGCACACCCGCTTCGGCGCCCAGCGCGTCAAGGACGCCATCGCCGATCGCTTCCGCGCGGCCTGCGGGCAGCGCCCGCCGGTGGATCGCGAGGCCCCGGCGATCCGCGTCGATGCCCGGCTGCACCGCGGCCGCCTGGTGATCGGCCTCGACTTCGCCGGGACCAGCCTGCACCGGCGCGGCTACCGCAGCCGGCAGCTCGCCGCTCCGCTCAAGGAAAATCTGGCCGCCGCGCTCCTGCGCCGCGCCGGCTGGCCGGAGATCGCTGCGCGGGGCGGCGAACTGCTCGACCCGCTGTGCGGCTCCGGCACCCTGGTGATCGAGGCCGCGCTGATCGCCGCCGACGCGGCCCCCGGGCTGTTGCGCGAGCGCTTCGGTTTCCACGCCTGGCGCGGCCACGATGCCGGACTCTGGGCAGCATTGCGCGCCGAGGCCGAGCAGCGCCGCGCGGCGGGTCTGGCACGGCTGCCGCGATTGCGCGGCCGCGACCGCGATCCGGCGGCGATCGCCATCAGCCGCGCCAATGCCGCCGCGGCCGGGTTGGGCGAGCAGATCGAGTTCACCTGCAGCGGGCTGGAGGACTTCGGCCGCCCCGGTCCCCGAGGGTTGGTGATCGCCAACCCGCCCTACGGCGAGCGCCTCGGTGAAATCGACGAGCTGCGGGGCACGTACCGCGCGTTGGGCGCGGCCATCAAGCGCGAGTGCCCGGGCTGGCGCGCGGCGATTTTCACCGCCAATGCCGAGCTGGGCCACGAACTCGGCCTCAAGGCCGAGCGCCGCTATCGCCTCTACAACGGCGCCCTGGCCGGCGAACTCCTGGTGTGCGCAGTGCACACCGCCGAGCAGGCGGCCGCGGCGCGAGCGCACCACGAGGCACGCGCCACCGAGCACCGCGCCGGCGTCGCCATGCTCGAAAACCGCCTGATCAAGAATCAGCGCCGTCTCGCGCCCTGGCGCCAGCGCGAGGGCGTGCAGTGCTACCGGCTCTACGACGCCGATCTGCCCGAATACGCCGTGGCCATCGACTGCTACGGCGCGGCCGTGCATCTGCAGGAGTATGCGCCGCCGGCTTCGGTGCCGGCCGCCACCGCGCGGCGCCGCCTGCGCGAGGTGCTTGAAGCCGTGGCCGCAGTGGTTCAGCCGGATCCCGACCTGGTGTTCACCAAGGTGCGCGAGCGCCAGTCGGGCACGCGCCAGTACCAGCCGTCGGTGGCGCCCCAGGCGGGGGGCTTGCTGGTGGTGAGCGAGGGCCGCGCGCGGTTCGAGGTCAACCTCGGTGCCTACCTGGACACCGGCCTGTTTCTCGATCACCGCCCGGTGCGGCGGCTGCTGGCCGCGTTGGCGCCCGGCAAGCGCCTGCTCAACCTGTTCTGCTACACCGCGACCGCCACGGTGCAGGCGGCCCTCGGCGGCGCCGCGGAGAGCCTCAGCATCGATCTGTCCAACACCTACCTCGACTGGGCGCGGCGCAACTTCGCGCTCAACGGCATCGATCCCGCACACCATCGGCTGTTGCGCGCCGATTGTCTGGAGTGGCTGGCGCGCGCGGCGCAGGGCGGACCGGCGTTCGATCTGATCCTGCTCGACCCGCCGACCTTTTCCAACTCCAAGCGCATGGGCGACACCCTGGACATCCAGCGCGACCATGCCGGCCTGATCGCCTCCTGCATGGCGCTGCTCGCGCCCGGCGGCACCCTGGTGTTCTCCACCAATTTCCGCCGCTTCCGCCTCTCGGCAGAGATCGCGGAGCGCTATCGGGTTGAAGATGTCTCGGCGCGCACCCTGGACCCGGATTTTCGTCGCGATGCCCGCATCCACCGCTGCTGGCTGATTCGGGCTCGGAGCGAATCATGAGCGCCCGCGTGCTCACGCTCTACACCGGCGTCGGCTGCCACCTGTGCGACCAGGGCCGGGCGGTGGCCGAGCCGGTGGCGCTGGCCAACGGCTGGGTGCTCGAAAAAATCTCGATCACCGGGGATGTCGCGCTGACCGCGGCCTACGGCATCCGCATCCCGGTGCTGCGCACGCCTTCCGGCGCCGAACTGGGTTGGCCATTCAGCCCGGGGCAGGTCCGCCGCCTGCTGGCCGCCGAGCCGGGCTGAACGCAGCTGCTCAGGCCCGCAGGTCGATCTCGCCCAGGCGCCTGGTGAGCAGGGGGTTTTCGCGGTAGTCGATGGGGATCACCACCAGGCTGGGCCCGGGCTCGGCGCAGGCGGCCTCCAGGGTGGCGCGGAGTTCGCGGCTCCTGGTGCAGCGGTGGCCGTGCCAGCCGAAGCTCTGCGCCAGCAGCAGCCAGTCCGGGTTGCCGAAGCTCAGATCGGTGTGGCGGTTGAACTCGTTGTCCTGCTTCCAGGAGATCAGCCCGTAGCCGCAGTCCTCCCAAACCAGCACCACCAGGTTGCTGCGCAGCCGGGCGGCGGTCTCCATTTCCTGTACGTTCATCAGAAAGCCGCCGTCGCCGGCGATGGCGAGGATGCGCCGGTTGGGGTGCACCAGGCTGGCGGCGATGGCCCCGGGCAGGGCGAAGCCCATGGCGCAATAGCCGTTGGGGATCAGGCAGGTGTTGGGTTCGTGGCAATGGTAGTAGCGGGCAATCCACATCTTGTGGGCGCCGACATCGGACAGCAGGATGTCCTCCGGGCCCAGCACCTGGCGCACGTCCCAGAGCGCCTTCTGTGGGCGGATGCTGCCCTCGGTGTCGTCCTCGGCGTGGCGGCGGAACTCCTCGGTGAGGCGCGCGCGGATGTCGCGCTGGCGGGCCAGATCGAAGGCGGGCGGTTCCCGCTCGGCGAGCAGGCGGCCGAGGGCCGCGAGCGTGGTCGCCAGGTCGCCCACCAGCTCGACCTCGGGGTGGTAGCACTGGTCGATCTCGGCGGGCTGGTAGTCGGCGTGGACGATGACCTTGTCGCCGCCGGCGTTCCATAGGCTCGGGTGGTATTCGACCATGTCGAAACCCAGCGTCAGTACCAAGTCGGCGTCATCCAGCGCCAGATTGGTGTAGTCCCGGGTGCCGAGGCCCACGGTGTAGAGGCAGTAGGGGGCGTCGCGGTCGACGCAGCCCTTGGCCATGAAGGTGCTGATCACGCCGATGCCGGTGCGCGCGCACAGGGAGCGCAGTTCCCGGCTCGCGGTCGGCTTGCGGACGCAGCCGTTGCCGGCCAGGATCACCGGCCGCCGCGCGCTCGTCAGCAGGGCGACTGCCCGGCGCAGGATGCCGTCGTCGGGCACCGGACGATGGAAGCGCCGCGGCGCCATGGGGCGCTGGCTGGAATGCTGCCGCGCCAGATCTTCGGGCAGTTCGATGTGCACCGCGCCGGGTTTTTCCATCCGCGCGAGGCGCACCGCCTTGCGCACGATTTCCGGAATGGTGTCGGCGTGGCGGATGGAGATCGCCCACTTGGTGACCGGCGCGAACATGGCCACCACGTCCATCACCTGATGGGATTCCTTGTGCAGGCGCCGGGTTGCGGCCTGGCCGGTGAGCACCAGCATGGGCGCGCGGTCCATGGTGGCGGCGGCGACGCCGGTGATCAGGTTGGAGGCCCCGGGACCCAGAGTGCCCAGGCAGCCGGCCGGGTTGCCGGTCAGGCGCCCGTAGACCTCGGCCATGAACGCTGCACCCTGCTCGTGGCGGGTGAGGATGAAGGTGATCCGGTGGCTGTCTTCCAGGGACAGCATGAAGTCGGCGTTCTCTTCGCCGGGCACGCCGAAGATGTACTCGATGCCTTCCTCTTCGAGGCAGGCAACGAGCAGATCGGAAGCTTTCATGATGGGTTGGTCCTGGTGCGATCCGAAACGGCGGAGGCGCCGTCCCAGCCAGGCTCAAGCAAGATCAGGGCCAACGCCACGGGCCGGCCTCCTGGCCGGCCCGTGGCAGCCGGTTCAGGCGATGGCCTTGGCCGCCCGCAGTTGCGCGATGCGGGCGCCGTCGATGCCCCACTGGGCGAGGGCCGCATCGGTGTTGCTGCCCGGGCGCGGCGCCGGGCCCTTGATCGATGAGGGCGTGCGACTGAAGCGCGGTGCCGGCGCCGGATGCAGCTGGCCGCCCACTTCGACGAAGGCGTCGCGCTCCTTGTTGTGGTGGTAGCGGGGCGCTTCCTCGAGGGTCAGCACCGGCGCGAAGCAGATGTCGGTGTTCTCCATGATCGCGCACCACTCGTCGCGGGTCTTGGTGCGGAAAATGGCGGCAAACTTTTCGCGCATCGCCGGCCACTGGGCGCGGTCCATCTGCTTGGGCAGGCCGGCATCCTGGAGATTCAGAGTCTCGATCAGCTCCTCGTAGAACTTCTTCTCGATGGAGCCGATGGACACATATTTGCCGTCGCTGGTCTCGTAGACGTTGTAGAAGTGCGAGCCGCTGTCGAGGATGTTGTCGGCGCGGCGGTCGGTCTGGAGGCCGGCGGCCTTCATGCCGTAGATCGAGGTCATCAGCGACAGCGCGCCGTCCACCATGCCGGCGTCCACCACCTGGCCCTTGCCCGAGTTCTTGCATTCCAGCAGGGCGGCGAGGATGCCGGTGAGCACGAACATGGTGCCGCCGCCGAAATCGCCCACCAGATTCAGCGGGATCGCCGGTGGCTCGGCGTTGCTGCGGCCGATGGCGTGCAGGGCGCCGGACAAGGCGATGTAGTTGAGGTCGTGGCCGGCGCTGTTGGACAGCGGTCCCTGCTGGCCCCAGCCGGTGACGCGGGCATACACCAGGCGCGGGTTACGCTCCAGGCAGACCTCGGGACCCAGACCCAGGCGCTCCATCACCCCCGGCCGGAAGCCTTCGAGTACCACGTCCGCGCCAGCGATCAGTTCCAGCAGGGTGGCGATGGCCTCCGGATTCTTGAGATCCATGGCGATCGACGGGCGGCCGCGGGTCAGAAAACTGAACTCGGGCTGCATGGCGATGCCGAGGCCGGCGTCCTGCACTCGGTCCACCCGGATCACTTCGGCGCCCATGTCCGAAAGCATCATGGCGCACATCGGCGCCGGCCCGATGCCGGCCATTTCGACTACTTTGAAACCTGTCAGCGGACCGCCCATGTCGTTCTCCTCTATCGTTGGCTTGTTTTGGCTGCACGCGGCAGTGGCTTGGGAATGGATGAAGAGGGCGCGATTGTCCTTCATCGATTTGCCGGATGCCAGCAAGCGCCGGCGGGTCCGCTACAATCGCCGGCGACCTGGGCGCCTTCGTGTCGGCGCGCCGGTTCCGGGCAGGGGGGATAGGGCGTGAAGGTGCGTAACACCGTCGTTGGTCTGGTCGCGGCGCTGGCGCTGCTGGGGCTGTGTTTCGCCACCGCCCCGCGGCCGTGGATCCCCCACGAGTGGCGGGCGACACTGTTTGCCTGGTTCGGTGCCGCTGGGTACCGCCAGCTTCCGGAGGCGCGGCGCTATGCGCTGCCGGAGACAGAGGAGATCTGCCCGCCGGATTTCAACGGCTGGCGCAAGGCGCAAACCATCGAGGGCGTGGACATCGCGGCGGCGGCTGGCTGCATCGCCGACAACCCCTACCTGATTGCAGCGGCGGTGAAGGGCACCAACCACGTCAGCCAAGGCACCTTGCTCAACGCCGGGCTGATGCCGGATACCGTGGAACTGGGCGAGGATCTGGACGGCGACGGCGATCCCGACGAGGTCACCATCCGCCTCGAGGTCGCCGAACTCAACGGCGCCTCGCCAGACCTGCCGGTACCCATCACCACCTTCGATATCGCGCCGGGCATCCAGCCGGCGATGTGGGTGTTTGTGCCCAAGTCGTTTGGCATGTCCACGGAAAACTTCGAATCCCGCAAGGCCAATCCGCTGCTGCGGCCGCCGGGGCCGGTGATCCGGGTGGAGCAGGGCGACCGGGTGCGGCTGATCCTA
>JADLCO010000029.1 GCA_020847115.1 Pseudomonadales bacterium
CTGCGCCGTCTCGAAGCCGAGTTCGAGCAGCCCTATATGCGCGAGCTGCGCGAATTCCTGCGCACCGAGAAGCGCACCGGCAAGGTCATCTACCCGGCCGCCGACCATTGGTTCGCCGCCTACGACACCACGCCCTTCGAGGCGGTCAAGGTGGTGATCCTGGGGCAGGATCCCTATCACGGCCCGGGCCAGGCGCACGGGCTGTGCTTCTCGGTGCCGCCCGGCGTCGAGATCCCGCCGTCGCTGGTCAACATCTATCGTGAGCTGGAAAGCGATCTCGGCATACCGCCCGCGCGCCATGGCTGCCTGACCCACTGGGCGGAGCAGGGCGTGCTGCTGCTCAACGCCACCCTGACCGTAGAGCGCAGTCGTGCTGGCGCCCACCAGGGCAAGGGTTGGGAGCGTTTCACCGACCGCACCATCGCCCTGCTCGACGCCGAGCGCGAGGCGCTGGTGTTCATCCTCTGGGGCAGTTACGCACAGAAGAAGGGCGCTTTCATCGATACCGGCAAGCATCTAGTGATCCGCTCCCCCCATCCGTCGCCGCTTTCGGCGCATCGGGGCTTTTTTGGCAGCCGGCCGTTTTCGCGCACCAACCAGTGGCTGGTGGCCCATGGCCAGAAGCCCATCGACTGGCGGTTGCCGGCATCGGCGTAATCCTGGCCGATCATCCGCTCGACGCCGTTCGGTAATTTCCCGGCAACATCCTCGGGCTAGCGTGCCGGTCGAGGCAGGGCGCGCGCGTTGGCATCCCCTGCCGCGATGTGAGCCCACCGCTTTCGATCCAGGAGCCCGAGCCATGACCGATCAAGTCGATCGTCCCGCCAACCATCCCGCCGCCAGTCCCGGCGATGCCGAGTTGGACTGCAACCCCTCCGCCAACCCCCTGTTTACGGACGTGGTTCAGCGCCGACTGTCGCGCCGGCAATTGCTGGCGGGAACCGCGGCGCTGATGGGCGCGGTGGGCGCAGCGGCGTTGATCCCGGGCGTCGCCCGCGCCGGCGGATCGTCCGGCCAGTTTCAGGGCCGCCTCGGCTTTGCCGCCATTCCGGTGTCGCGCGAGGACCGCGCGGGCGTGCCCGAAGGCTACCACGCGCAGCCCTTTCTGCCCTGGGGAACGCCGATCACCGGCAGCTATCCCGACTATCGCGATGGCGGTCTCAACAGCGGCGAGGAGCAGGAGCAGCAGGTGGGCATGCACCATGACGGCATGCACTACTTTCCCCTCGGCCGCGGCCTCGCTGAACAAAGCCGGCACGGCATTCTGTGCATCAATCACGAATATGTCGCCCCCGAATTCCTGCACGCCGCGGGCGCGACCCGGGTTGACGGGGTGCGCACGGTGGTCGATGAGGTCCGCAAGGAAGTCGCCGCCCATGGCGTCAGCGTGGTCGAAATCGCGCGCGATGACGCCGGGCGCTGGGACGTGGTGCGCGGCCCGTTCAACCGCCGCATCACCGCCGGCACGGAAATGGAAATCACCGGTCCGGTGCGCGGCGATGATCTGGTGAGAACCCGCTTCAGCCCCGACGGCGTGCGCTGCCGCGGCACCCTCAACAACTGCGCCAACGGGTACACGCCCTGGGGCACCTATCTGACCTGTGAGGAGAACTGGGCCGGGTATTTCGTCAACGACGATGCCGCCCAGCCCCGCGAACACAAGCGCTACGGGGTGAGCACTTCGGCCAGTCACGATCGCTATTCCTGGCACACCCGCGCCGAAGACGAATACGCCCGCTTCAATGCCGCGGCGACCGGTGCCAGCGCGCTGGCGGATTATCGCAACGAGCCCAATACCTTCGGCTGGGTGGTGGAAATCGATCCCATGGATCCCGCCAGCACGCCCAAGAAGCGCACCGCGCTAGGCCGCTTCGCCCATGAAGGTGCCTGGCCGTCACTGGCACGCTTTGGTCAACGGCTGGCAATCTACATGGGTGACGACTCCCGCTTCGAATACATCTACAAGTTCGTCACCCGCGATGCCTACTGGGGCCGGAAGACGGATCGCGATCTGCTCGACCACGGCACCCTGTATGTGGCGCGTTTCAACGAGGATGGCAGCGGCGACTGGCTGGCGCTCGAGTTCGGCCAAAATGGCCTGACGCCGGAGAACGGGTTCCACAGCCAGGCCGACATTCTGGTAAACACGCGCACCGCTGCCGATTTCGTCGGCGCCACCAAGATGGATCGTCCGGAATGGGGGGCCGTGCATCCGGTGACCGGCGATGTCTACATGACGCTGACCAACAATTCCGCGCGCACCGTGGCACAGATCGACGCCGCCAACCCCCGCGGACCCAACCCCTACGGCCACATCATCCGCTGGCGGGAGCATCGCCGCCGCCCCCATGCGCTGCGGTTCGAATGGGAAATCTTTGTGCTGGCGGGCCCCGCGGCGGAAGGGGAGGTGCTGCCGGGATCTGCACGCAATCAGGACTTGACCGAGGACAACAGCTTTGCCAGCCCGGATGGTCTGTGGTTCGACGAGCGCGGCATGCTCTGGATCCAGACCGACATGAGCGGCAGTCAGCTGACTGGCGGCCCCTTCGGCAACAACGGCATGCTGGTCGCGGATCCTACGACCGGCGACATCCGCCGCTTTTTCACCGGGCCGGTGGGCTGCGAGGTGACGGGGATCGCGATGCCACCGGATGCCCGCACCCTGTTTCTCAACATCCAGCACCCCGGTGAGCAGGGGCCCTCCCACTGGCCCGATGGCGGCGAGGCGCGGCCGCGCTCGGCCACCGTGATCGTGACTCGCGACGATGGCCAGATCATCGGACGTTGAGGGCTGTTATCGGGCACTTCGCCCGACGGCCGCTTGACGTGAAACGGGGGCGCGATTCGCTGGAATCGCGCCCCCGTTTTCGTACCAGGTAGTCGGCGCAATCCTCGCCGCCACCACTTGCTTTGAACGAGGCTCGCCGCCGTTAGTTCATTTGTGGTCGAAGCTATAGTTGTCCATGCTGAAGAAACGGCTGGCCAGCCAATGGATCGGCCCCAGCGTGGGGCGGATGGTGGGGCTGTCGCCGTGGCGGTCGAAGTAGTAGCTGTTCGAGGTGGCACAGTTGCCGGCCTTGAAGATGGTGTACTTGGTGCGGCTCTGAATCTTGGCGAAATCGCGATCCGCCGCGGATTTTTTCACCTCGATGTAGTTGGCGCCGCGCTTGCGCGCGGCCTTGAGGCAACGCACCAGGTGTTTGGACTGGGTGTCGATCATGCCGAACCAGGACGCAGTGCAGACGCTGTAGGGCCCGAACATCATGAAGAAGTTGGGGAAATTCGGCACCGTCGCGCCCATGAACGCCTGGTAGCGGTTCTGTTCCCAGAAGTCGCTGATGTCCAGGCCGTTCTTGCCCAGCAGCCGGTAGGTCGGCACGCTGCCTTTCTGGAACACCTCGAAGCCGGTGGCGCAGATCAGGGTATCGATTTCGCGCACCGTGCCGTCCTGGGTGACGATGGCGTTTTCGGTGATGTGGTCGATGGGGTTGGTCACCAGCGACACGTTCTCGCGGTTGAACACCGGATAGAACTTGCTGGTGAAGCTCGGCCGCTTGCAGCCGAAA
>JADLCO010000030.1 GCA_020847115.1 Pseudomonadales bacterium
CCCGTCACAACGATACTGATGGGCAGTTCCACGTAGAATTCCGCAGCCTTCTCCGGCTGCAGGGTGATGCTATCGATCTTCAGGCTGCTGCCGACCCCCAATTCGGTGATGTCTTCAAGAAGTCCGGGCACCTCTGTATCGGCGGGAAGCTGCGCGCGCAACGCCTGAAATGAATTCTCGATTTGCTCCATCAATAGGCGATAGACCTCCAGGTTAGCCACCTCGAAGGCGCGTTCTTCGTATTGCTTTTTGAGCTGTTGCTCTTTTGCCATCGCACGCTCGAACTCGGCCTTCAGATCGCGAATCTTCAGGTAATACCCCAGACCGATCAGCGCGCAAAACGCCGCGGCCAACAACAACGCTTTGACCAAGCGAGGCCAGACACCGATGTTTTCGAACTCATAATCCCCCCGGTCGAAGGCACGAAATTCGTCGATGAGATTCATCAACAACGCCATGGTCAGGCCCTCTCAGCGCGACGCCATCGGAGCACCGCCCACCGATGCATTTCCTTGCGGCTTGGCGACCTTGATTCGCAGGTCGAAGCGATTACCCTGTTCGCCTAGCCGGTAATCGGCGACTACCTTAGTCAGATTGGGCTCATCGAACTTGTCGGAGGATTCGATGGCGCGCATCATCGCCGCGATCCGATTGTTGGCTTCGGCATAGCCCACCAGGCTGATGGTGTTGCCTTGGCGCGACAACGTCTCCAGATAAACACCCTCGGGAACCACCCGGACCAGTTCGTCGAACACCCGCACCACTTCCGGGCGGTTCCCTTGCAACTCCTGAATGACGCTCATGCGTGCCAGAACTTGCTCACGGCGCTTCTTCAACTCATTGATTTCTTTTGCTTTTTCATCCAGGGTAGCGATCTCTTTGGCGAGCAGCGCGTTGCGCGCCTGCTGTGTCTCGATGCGCTGGTTGACCAGGAAGACCCAGAACACCACCGCTACCAAGCCCGCCAACAGCGTCACCGCCAAGTAGCCAATAAACTCCTTCTTTTTTTCCCGGCGGGACTCCTCCCGCCACGGCAGCAGGTTGATGTTGGCCATGTTATTCGAAGCCTCTCAGCGCCAGCCCGGTGGCGATCAGCATCGCGGGTGCATCCGAGGCCAGTGCCACCGCATCCACCCGGTTGCCAATCAGCATGCTGGCAAAGGGGTTGGCCACCATGGTTGGCACCCCGAGCTTTTCCTCGACGTCACGGCGCAAGCCCGGCATCGCCGCTACCCCTCCCGCCAGCACCAACTGATCGACGTAGCTGTATTGGCTCGACGAGAAGAAGAATTGCAGCGATCGCTGAATCTGCTGCAACAACGCCTCCTTGAACGGCGCCAGGATCTCGGTCTCGTAATCTTCCGGCAGTCCGCCCTGCTTCTTGGCCTGCCCCGCCTCCTCCATCGACAACCCGTACCGCCGTTGAATCTCCTCGGTGACCTGTCGGCCCCCGAAGAGCTGTTCGCGGGTGTAGAGAGTCTTGCCATCCACCAGCACGCTCAGCGTGAGCACGGTGGCGCCAATGTCGGCGATCGCCACGATGTGATCGCCGATGTCCTCGAACTGCTCGCCAATCAGCCGAAACGCCCGTTCGATGGCAAAGACCTCGACATCGACCACCCGGGGACGCAGGCCGGCCGCTTCCAGCGCCGACACCCGGGTATCGACATTTTCGTGGCGGCAGGCGGCCAGCAGGATCTCGATCTGATCGGGGTTGGTCGCGGACGGGCCCAGCACCTCATAATCCAGCGCCACCTCGTCGAGCGGGTATGGAACGTACTGATCGGCCTCGGTCATGATCTGGTTTTCCAGACCGAGGTCGCTCAGGTCGGCCGGCATGTCGATGATCTTGGTGATCACTGCGGAGCCGGCCACCGCGACGGCCGCATCGCGTACCTTGGCCTTGGTTTTCGCCAGCAGGCGCTTCAAGGCCTCGGCCAGAGCCGCCACGTCCTGGATGTTTTTTTCCACGACGGTATTGGGGGGCAGTGGGACCACGCCGTAGGACTCGACCTTGAACCGGTCGCCGCTGCGACTCAATTCAATGAGCTTGACCGAAGAAGAACTGATGTCTACCCCGAGGAGGGCGGTAGCCTTCTTTTCGAACAATCGGAGTAGTCCCATGTTTATATAGTTACTTCCCGTAGTTAGCCAAAATATATATCAAAAAGCTTGAGCCGAACAGCGTGCCCAAACTATGCTTGCGCGCGATCATCTCCTTGGCCCCTCCGTGAAGCTCCTAACCTTTACCAAAGCGGCGGGTTGGCTTGCCGGCCTCCTGTGCGCCCTCGTCGGCGGCCTCCTGACCGTCAGCGCGGCACTGTACCTGTACCTTAGCCCCAAGCTCCCCTCGGTGGAAGTGCTGCGCACGGTAAAATTTCAAACACCGATGAGACTTTACTCACAAGACCTTAAGCTGGTTGGGGAATTTGGCGAACAACGCCGCACCCCCGTCACCTTCGAACAAATCCCGCCGCAGTTCATCAAGGCCCTGCTCGCCGCCGAGGACGACGGCTTTTACCGGCATCGCGGCGTCGACTTCAACGGCCTGTTCCGCGCGGCGCTGGACCTGGTGCGCACCGGCTCCATCCAGTCCGGCGGCAGCACCATCACCATGCAGTTGGCGCGCAATTTCTTCCTCACCCGGGAGCAGACCTTCGTCCGCAAATTCAACGAGATCCTGCTGGCCCTGCGCATTGAGGACGAGATCGACAAGAATGCGATCCTGACCCTGTACTGCAACAAGATCTTTCTGGGCAACCGCGCCTATGGCATCGCCGCGGCGGCCGAGACCTATTACGGCAAGCAGCTCGCAGCGCTGTCGCTGCCGGAGCTGGCGATGATTGCCGGCCTGCCCAAGGCGCCATCGGCCTACAACCCCGCCAATGATCCCGACCGTGCCCGCGCCCGCCGCGACTGGATCCTCGCCCGCATGTATCGGCTCGGCGATATCGACGAGACAAGCTATCGCGCCGCGGTTGCAGCACCGGTGTCGGCCACCCTGTACCAGACCCAGATCGAAGTTCCCGCGGCCTATGCTGCGGAAATGGCGCGCCAGGAAATTCTTTCCTGGTATGGCGGCGACGCCTATGCCGATGGCCTGCGGGTGCGGCTGACCATCGACAGCACCTGGCAGCAGCACGCCGACCGGGCGATCGGTACCGGCTTGCTCGACTACGATCGCCGCCAGGGGTATCGCGGGCCCGAGGCCCATTTCGACGACCCCGAGCAGTGGCCGGCGCAACTGAACCGCATCCCCAAAATCCAGCAGCTAGTCCCAGCAATAGTGCGCAGCGTCGCGGCGCAACGCATCACTGCCCTGCTCGCCGATGGCAATATCATCGAGCTGGACACGGCGGGCGCCTTGGCCGGCATGCGGCTCGCGCTGGGCCCCGGGCGTTTCAGCCACGTGGTGAAGGACTTCACCAAGGTGTTCGCGCCCGGCGATCTGATCCGGCTACGGCCCATCCAGACGAACCGCTGGCAACTGGCCCAGCTCCCCGAGGCCCAGGCCGCTCTGGTCGCCCTGGATCCAGCCGATGGCGCCATCCGCGCGCTGTCCGGCGGTTTCGATTTCGGCGCCAGCCACTTCAACCGCGCGGTGCAAGCGCGGCGTCAGCCGGGCTCCAGCTTCAAGCCATTCATTTATGCAAGCGCCCTGGAACACGGCATGACCGCTGCCTCCATCATCAACGATGCCCCGCTCGTGTTCGACACCCCGGGCCAGCCGGAGGCCTGGCGGCCGGAAAACGACAGCGGCGAGTTCTACGGCCCGACCCGATTGCGCGAGGCCCTGTACCGATCCCGCAACCTGGTTTCGATCCGCGTACTGCAAGCGATCGGCATCAACCGGGCGATCGACAGCCTCACCCGCTACGGCTTCAGCCGCGAGGCGCTCGAACCCAACCTGTCCCTCGCTCTCGGCACCGCGGCCTTTACGCCTCTGGACATGGCCGCCGGCTTCGCCATCTTTGCCAATGGGGGGTATCGGGTGAGGCCCTACCTGGTTGCCCAGGTGGAAGACGCCGAAGGCAAACCAATCTACGCGGCAAATCCGCTGCGCGTCTGCACAGACTGCGACCCCGCGGCCACCACCGGTGCGGCCCCGCGGGTCATGGACGCCCGCGTCGCCTACATCCTGGACTCCATGCTCAAGGACGTGATTCGCCGTGGCACCGGTACCCGTGCTCTGCAACTGGGCCGCACCGACCTCGCCGGCAAGACGGGCACCACCAACGGGCCGCGGGACGCCTGGTTCTCGGGCTACAACCCGACGCTGGTGACCTCGGTGTGGCTCGGCTTCGACGACAACCGGGTGCTGGGCACCAACGAATACGGCGGCACCGCAGCGCTACCCATCTGGATGGAGTTCATGGGCGCGGCGCTGGCCGGAACCCCCGAGCGTCAACCGCCGCGACCCCCCGGCATCGTTTCGGTGCGGATCGACCCGGCCACCGGCCTGCGCGCCCAACCCGGCCAGGCACGCTTCGAGGAAGAGCTGTTCCTGCGCGAAAGCGTACCGGCCGCCGAGGCACCGCCGATCGATGCGGGCGGGTGGCGCGGCGATGCCCTTCCGGAGGATTTGTTCTAGCGATCCCGCCATCCATGGCGCCCATTGCAACACGGGGCCGGCATCAGTGCGCTAGCACCTCTCGCCACGGATACTCCGGATCGCCGATCACGAAAAAATGTGGGTTCAACAGCTCGGCCTTGGCGTTGTAGCGCAGCTCCTGCAACTGCTCGGTGAGCACCAGACCACCCGCCGCCTCCACCACCGCCTGAGCCGCGGCGGTGTCCCATTCCGCGGTCGGCGCCAGCCGCGGATAGATGTCGGCGCTGCCCTCCGCCACCAGGCAGAGCTTCAGCGAACTGCCCATGTTGCGGGTCTCGACCTGCCCCACGCGGCGTTCGACGGCCTCCAGCCATTGCGCCACGGTATCCGCGCCGTGGCTGCGGCTCGCCACCACCGTCACCGGGGCGTCCGCCCGTCCCCGCCCGACCATCGCGCGGGTGCGGATGGACGTCCGCCCGCTGGCGTCGATGCGCCAGGCGCCGGCGCCCCGCACCCCAGCATAGGTGAGGCCGAGCACGGGCACGCCGACCACGCCCAGCACCGGCACGCCGGCGTCGATCAGGGCGATGTTGACGGTGAACTCACCGTTGCGCTTGAGAAACTCCTTGGTGCCATCGAGGGGATCGATCAGCCAGTAGCGCCGCCAGCCGGAACGCTCCGTCCACGCTGGCAATGCCGACTCCTCGGAGAGCACCGGCAGCTCCGGGGTCAAGCGCTGCAGGCCCTCCACCAGAATGCGGTGGGCGGCCAGGTCGGCCTCGGTTAGCGGACTGGCGTCCTCCTTGTGCGACGTGCCCAAATCTGCGCGCCGGTACACCTCAAGGATCGCCGCACCGGCGGCATCGGCCAGTGCGATCACTGCGTCGACATGGGTCATGCAAAACTCCAGAGTGGTCGCCTTCACACCGGCGCGGCGCGGGACGCCAGGTACTCGCGGGCCAGAAACAGGGCGGTGATGGACAGGGTGTCGTTGACGTCCTCGCGCACCAACAGCTCGCCGAGCCGCTCGAGGGGCCAATACATGATCGCCAGCGGCTCCGGCTCGTCGCCGGGCAGCGACTCAGGATAGAGGTCTTCGGCGAGCACGATATCGAGCTCGCGCTCCATGTAGAAAGGATTGAGATAAACCCGCTTCAACGCGGTGATCCGGCGTGCCCCGTGGCCGGCTTCCTCCTTCAATTCGCGCTCCGCCGCCACGGTGAGGGCCTCGCCGGGATCCACCGCCCCCTTCGGCAGCCCCCAGTGGTAGCAGTTGCTGCCGGCGCCATACTCGCGCACCAGCAACACCTCCCGGTGCGCGGTCACGGGCACGATCACCACCGCACCGTAGCCGGCGCCCCCCAGCCGTTCGTAGACGCGCTCGACGCCGTTGGCAAAGCGCAAATCCAGCTGCTCGATCCGAAACAGACGGGAGCGCGCCACGGTACGGCGCTTCAAAATCCTCGGCAGGGTGGGCATACTGGCAACGGTCTACGGCGGCGCGGAGCATTATGTTGGATGATCGACTGGAGCGCCATCGACACCGTACTGCTCGACATGGACGGTACCCTGCTCGACCTCCACTTCGACAACCACTTCTGGCAGCACCACCTGCCGCTGCGCTTCGCCGAACGACATGGGCTCGACCCCGTGGCGAGCACCCAGGCCCTCCATGAGCGGTTCGCCCGCGAACAACACCGGCTGCGCTGGTACTGCACCGATCATTGGTCCGCCGAGCTGGGCCTCGACGTGATCGCGCTAAAGCGGGAGGTGGAGCACCTGATTGCCGAACGCCCTTGGGCCAGCGCCTTTCTACGGGCCCTGGGCGCAGCGAACCGCCCCCGCATCCTGATCACCAACGCCCACCGCGACAGCTTGGGCCTCAAACTTCGTCTGACCGGCATCGGCGCGGGCCTCGACCGGATGATCTCCTCCCATGATTACGGCGCGCCCAAGGAAGCCCCCGCATTCTGGGAGCGACTCGCCCAGCAGGTCCGCTTCGACCCGAACCGGACGCTGTTCATCGACGACAGCGAGCCGGTACTGCAGGCTGCCCGGGACTACGGCATCGGACATTTGTTGTGCATCCGCCAGCCGGACAGCAAGCGGCCGCCCCGGGAAGATCTGACCTTCCCGGCGCTAGACTGCTTCAGCGAGCTGCTGCCGGTACGCTGACCATGGCGGAGCCGGCGCGCGTGCGCATCGACAAGTGGCTGTGGGCGGCGCGCCTGTTCAAGACCCGGTCGCTGGCCAAGGCTGCCATCGAGGGCGGCAAGGTCCAGGTCAACGGCCAGCGTGCCAAGCCGAGCAAGGAAATCGAGGTGGGCGCAGAACTGTGGGTGCGCCAGGGCTGGGACGAAAAGACCCTGATCGTAGCCGCACTCTCCGACCAGCGCCGCGGCGCACCGGAGGCGGCACTGCTGTACCAGGAAACCCCGGCCAGCCAGGCGCGCCGCGAACAGCTTGCGGCGGAGCGCCGCGCCACCCGCGACGCCGTCCAATTTCCCGAACAGCGCCCCAGCAAAAAGCAACGGCGCCAGCTGGTCCGCTTCCGCGACCTCAATTCCCTGGAATGACCCCCGCCCCCATGCCCGCCACCGACGCCGACATCCGCCAACGTTTCCTGTTCGAGGACTACGACGTCCGCGGCGAAATCATTTCCCTTCGCGGCACGGTCGCCGAGGTCTGTGCCCGCGGCGGCTATCCCCGCCCGTTGCGCATCCAACTGGGCGAGTTCCTGGCGGCCGCGGCGCTGCTCAGCGCCAACCTGAAAAGCGCCGGGACGGTCACCGTGCAGGCGCGCGGCGACGGCCCGGTGCCTCTGCTGATGGCCGACTGCAGCGACCGCCACACGCTGCGCGCCATCGCCCGCCCCCGGGATCCGGCCGCGGGGTGTGGCGACGACCTGCGCGCCCTGGTGGGTCAGGGCCATCTCAGCGTGACCGTGGCGCTGCCGGATCGCCAGCGCCACCAGGGCATTGCGCCGCTCGAGCACCCGCGCCTGGCGGACTGTCTGTCCGAGTACTTTTCCCGCTCCGAACAGCTGCCCACCCGGCTGTGGTTGGCAGCCGATGGCGACGCCGCCGCCGGCCTGCTCCTCCAGGCCCTGCCGGCGCAACGGCAGGACCCGGCGGCGCGGGCCCGCACCTGGGAGCACTTGGTGGCGCTCGCCGACACCCTGACCCCGGACGAACAGCTGGGATTGCGCCACGAGAACCTCCTGCGCCGGCTCTTCCACCAGGAGCGCGTGCGCCTGTTCGATCCCGTGCCGGTGGGCTTTGCCTGCAGCTGCTCGGCAGCCCGCATCGGCGGCGCGATCGTCACCCTGGGCGCCGATGCGCTGGCCGAGTTGTTCACCGCCACCCCGGAGATCGAGACCCAGTGCCAGTTCTGCCACCAAGTCTACCGGTTCACCCCAGCGCAGTTGTCCGCCCGGGCGCTGGCGGGCGGCGCGCCACTGCACTGACCGGCGCGGCCACGCCGACGGCGGCGCCTGTTACGAAGGGGCTTTTTTTTGCATAATTGCCGCCCCTTCGCCGTTCTCATGAGCTGCCAGTGACCCAGCGACAGGACTCCCTGACGAACCGGATCGAAACGACCCCGGTTGCCACCCACACGGATCTGAGCGCCGCTGAGCTGGTCGAACTGGCGCTGCAGCGCGGCGAAGGCGTGCTGACCCATCACGGCGCCCTGCTCACCACCACCGGCCGCCACACCGGGCGCTCCCCCGCCGACCGCTTCATCGTCGAGGAGCCGAGCACCAGCGACGACATCGCCTGGGGCCCGGTCAACCGGCCGTTCGCCCCCGATCGCTTCGACGCGCTCTGGGCGCGGGTCGAAGCCCATCTGGCCGAGCGCGAGCGCTTCGTCTCGCACCTCCACGTCGGCCAGGATCCGGAACACTATCTGCCGGTGAAAGTGATCACCGAGACCGCCTGGCACAGCCTGTTCGCGCGCAACATGTTCATCCGGCCGGCGCGCTTCAACCCCTCCGGCAAGGAGCAGTGGCGCGTTCTTCACGCCGCCAACTTCACCTGCGACCCGCGCCGCGACGGCACCACCAGCGAAGGTGCGGTGATCATCCATTTCGCCCAGCGCAAGCTGTTGATCGCCGGCATGCGCTATGCCGGCGAGCTCAAGAAGGGCATGTTCTCGGTACAGAATTTCCTGCTGCCGGAAAAGGACGTGATGCCCATGCATTGCGCGGCCAACGTCGGCGAAGGCGGCGATGTCACCCTGTTCTTCGGCCTGTCCGGAACGGGCAAGACCACCCTGTCGGCCGATCCGGACCGCTACCTGATCGGCGACGACGAGCACGGCTGGACCCAGGGCGCGGTATTCAACCTGGAGGGCGGCTGCTACGCCAAGACGATCAACCTCAGCCACGAAAACGAGCCGGTGATCTGGGAGGCGATCCGCTTCGGCGCCATCGTCGAGAACGTGGTGCTCAACGAGCACCGGGTACCGAATTACGAAGATACGTCGCTGACCGAAAACGGGCGCTGCAGCTATCCGCTGGAACACGTCGCCATGCGCTGCGTGCCCAACCGCGCCGGCGAACCTGCGGCTATCATCTTTCTGACCTGCGACGTCACCGGCGTCCTGCCCCCGGTGTCGATCCTGTCCAAGGAAGCCGCCGCCTACCATTTTCTGAGTGGCTACACGGCCCGCGTGGGCTCCACCGAACTCGGCGCCGCGGCCGGCATCAACCCGACCTTCTCCACCTGCGTCGGCGCCCCCTTCATGCCACTACCGGCCTCGGTCTACGCCGAACTGCTGATGAAGCGCATCGAGAATTTCGGCAGCCGTGTCTACCTGGTCAACACCGGCTGGACCGGCGGCTCGGGCGGGGCGGGCGGGGCCGGCAAGCGCTTCCCGATCCCGGTCACCCGCGCTGTGGTCGCGGCGATCCAGAACGGCGCTTTGGAAGGTGTCCCAACGCTGCACCTGCCGGTGCTCAATCTCACCGTGCCCCAGCACGTCCCGAACGTCGATGACCGCTACCTGATTCCCCGCAACACCTGGGCCGACCCCGCTGCCTACGACGAGCAGGCGCGCAAGCTCGCCGGCTTGTTCATCGAGAACTTCAGGAAATTCGCCGTGGCCGATGTGATCGCGGCGGCCGGACCGCACCTCGAAGGCTGAGCTGACCGCCGGGCGGGCGCCGTTGCGCTTCAGGACCAGCGCACCGCCGGCAGACAGTCCCGCGCGGCCAGGCGAAAGCAGCGCACCGCGCCGGGCTGATCCCCGCTGGCGCTCAGGGTTTCGCCGAGTTCGAGGTGGACCTCGGCGCGCGGGGCGAGCTGCGCCGCGCGCTCCAGATACTCCCGACTCTTGCCGCGCACTTCGAGCAGGCGGCACAGGCGCCCCAGCGCCAGCAGCAGCTGCCAGGATTCGCCGTGCTCGCGCAGCCAGCGCTCGGCTACCGCCAAATGGCTCCGCAACTGCTCGGTGCCGAGCGCGCACGCCCAGTCGAGCACCAGCTCGGGATCCCAGTCCTGCTCCAGGTGGCGGCGCAGTTCGCGCTCGGCGCGGACCGCATCGCCCAGGGCCACCAGCGCTCGCGCGTGGGCGCGCAAACACTCGGCCCGCGACCGCGATGCCTTGGGAACCTGCCGCCAGCGCTGCTCCAGGTCGAGCAACCGCGCCGGCCGCAACGCCTCCGCCACCGGCTGCGCGAACGCCGCCAGGCGGCCGGCGTGGAGCCGGGTTTCCACCCGGGCGAGCGCGTCGGCGCCCATCCCGCTCCTGCGCAGGGCCGGCAGCAACCCGGCCAGACCCTCCCAGTCCTCCCGTCGTTCGAGGCAGGTGCACAGCAGTTCGAGGATCTGCGGATGGTCGGGATGCCGGGCCCGGCCGGCGCGCAAGACGTCCAGTGCACCCTCGTGATCCTGGCGCTGCAGCGCCAGGCGGGCGCGCGCCACGATCAGCGCCGGGCTGTCGGGGGGGATTTCCCGCGCCGCGCTGTCGAGCAGCGCCGCAGCGGCATCGCCGTCCCCCAACCGGGCGGCGGCATCCGCGGCCAGCACGTAATTGAGCCCCGGGATTTCCGAGCGGCCGGCCGAGCGCACCAATGCCGTCCGGGCACGCGCCCAGCGCCCTTCGTAATAGTCCGCCACCGCCGCCAGCACCGCGCGCTGGCGCTGCGCGCCGCGGCGCAACCGCCGGGTCCGCCAAGCATGGACCGGAGAGCGTGCCAGCCGCCGCACCAAGTGCCAACCGGCCCAGATCGCGACCAGCAGCAGTACCGCGAGCCAGAGGCTGATCTGGACCAAATGGTTGCCCACGGCGATCAGGATGAAACCGCGGTTGTAATCCAGGGCCCAGAACGACAGCCCACCACCCACCAGGACCAGCGCCAGCACCACCAGTGCCCGCCTCATGGCAACGGCCCCTGCGCCGTGCTCGCGCTGCGGCGCAGCACGTAGCCGCGCAACTGCTCCCGCGCGTCGCGCAGATCCGGCAACGGCGGGGCGATGTCCCGCGCGCGCAGCTCGGTCAATGCAGCGGCGGTCGCGGCGACACGATCGTCGCCGCCGAAATGTGCCTCGAGCAGTTCGATGGCCTTGCCCAATGCCGCGCGATAGATCCCCGGCTGCCGCTCCAGCAGCGCGAGCTGCGCCTGCGACAACAGCAGCCGCAAATACTGCCGCAAGCGATCTTCGGCGGCGGCGCTGAGCAGGCCGGCGGGCGCCCGATCCAGGGTGCGCACGCGCAGGTGCTCGGCGCTGAACCGCCGTGCGGCGGCGACGGCGTTGTCCCACAACCGCGCCCAGAACCCGGCCGCGGTCGCCGCGGGCGCAGCGACCGCTTCGGCACCGGCGCGCTCCGGCCGCGGCACCAGCGGCAGGGTGCCCATGCCATCCTGCAGGGCCTCGAGGCGCAGGTAGATGCCCTCCACGTCCGGGGTTTCCACCAGCCGCAGCGCGGTGAGATCGGCTGCCAGCGCCGCGCGCACCGGCTCCAGCCCAGGATCGGCGCGCTGCGCCAGGAGCTCATCGGCCCGCACCAGCAGCGGCAGTGCCTGGTCGGCGGCGCGGCTGGCCCAGAGGCGTTGGGCGGCGAGCCGCAACAGCTCCTCGGCCTCCAGGGCGGACAGCAGATCGCCATCGGAAACCGCGCGTTGCGCCCGCTCGAGCGCGCCGGCCAGGGCCTCCTGACGCTGCCGGAGTTCGGCCAGGGCCTGGGCCTGCCGCTCCAACTGCACGCCCAGCGCGCGCACCTCGGTGGCCTGGCGCGCCGACGCGGCCACCAGTTCGTCGATCCGTGGATCCGCGGCGACCCTGGGCGCCTGCGCCGCGATGAGAAGTCGATACTGCTGCCAGCCCCAATAGCCGGCGGCGGCGAGCGCCACCAGTATCAGCAGCAGCGCGGCCCGGCCCAGGCGTCGCAACCGGTGGCGGGGCGCCGACTGTCGGCCCGCTTGGGCGTTGCGCGCGCCCGCCTCGCTCCCTTCACGTCGTTGTTCTTCTTCCACCCGTGCGCCCCGTACCCAGCCGTCTACCGGGCCGGAGTGTACCAGCGGCGCACCGCCTGCTCCATTTCCCCAGCCAGGGCGTTGGCGGCGATGACCGGCGCGAAGCCCGCGGCGCGGGCGATGGCGGCCACCCGCTGCCCCGGCACCAGAACTGGCACCGATGGCGACGCGCCGCCATACAGCGCGCGCAGCGCCGTCACCACGGCGCCGCTGTGGGCGACCGCCAGCAGCGGCCCGGGGCGGGCCAGTTCGGCGCGGACGCGCTCCGCCCAGCGCGGCTCCGGAACCCGGCGATACAGCTCGCAGTAGTGCACCCGTGCGCCCCGCGCCGCCAGCTCTGCACGCAGCGCATCGCGCCCCCCGGCACCGCGGAAGATCACCACCTCGCGATCCGCCACATTGCACAGCCCCGGCAGCCGCAGCAGGCCCTCGCTGGTGGGCTCCGCCGGATATTGGGCGATGCAACCCCAGGCGTTGCGTGCCGCGGCCGCGGTGGCTGCGCCCACCGCATAGACCTCGCGGCCGGCGACCCCGCACCCGGCGGTTCGGAGTGCCGCCGCGCCATGGCACACCGCATGGCGGCTGACGAAGATCCAGATGGCAGCGCCAGCACCGGCGAGCATGGCGGCATCCACCGCCAGCGGTTCGATGCGCAGCAACGGCAGGCAATGCACCTCGGCCCCGGCCGCCCTGAGCCCGGCGGCCAGGGGATCGCCGGGGCGTGCGGCGCGCAGGATCAGCACCCGCAGCCCCGCCAGCGGGCTGTCGGTCATCGCAGTGCAGCGAGCAGCTCGCCCGCGCCCCGGGCCAGCAGCGCTTCGGCGAGGTCGATGCCGAGCGCCGCCGCGGCCGCTGCGGTACCCAGCCGCTCTGCGGCCAGCAGCCGGCTGCCGTCGATGGCGCCGACCAGGCCGCGCAGCCGCAGGCGATCACCCTCCAGCCACTCGGCATAGCTCGCCACCGGCACCTGACAGCCACCTTGCAGGCGTTGATTGAACGCGCGCTCGGCGGTCACGCAAGCGGAGGTCCGCGCGTCGGCGAGTGGTGCCACCAGCGTCCGCACGCGCGCGTCGTCGCCGCGCGACTCGATGCCCAGGGCACCCTGACCGGCGGCGGGCAGCGACACCCCGGGATCGAGCGAGGCGGCGATGCGCTCGGCCAAGCCCAGGCGGCGGAGGCCGGCTCCGGCCAGGATCAGGGCATCGAAGTCGCCACGGTCGAGCCGCGCCAGGCGGGTGTTGACGTTGCCGCGCAGCTCGACCACCCGGAGATGGGGAAAGTGCGCGAGCAGCTGGCAGCGGCGGCGCAGGCTGGCGGTGCCGACGCGGGCGCCTTCCGGCAACTCGGCCAAGTCGGCGCAGCGCGCGCTGACCAGGGCATCGCAGGGGTCCTCGCGGGCGCAGATCGCGACCAGCTCCAGCCCGGGCGGGAAATCCACCGGCACGTCCTTCATGGAATGGACGGCGATGTCGGCGCGACCGTCGAGCAGCGCCTGCTCGAGCTCCTTGACGAACAGCCCCTTGCCCCCGATCGCGGCGAGGGAGTGCTCCAGCCGCCGATCGCCCTCAGTGGTCATGGCCAAAACCTCGACCGCCAGCGCGGCGCCATGGATGCGCTCCAGTTCGGCCTGGACGTGGCGGGCCTGCCACAGCGCAAGCGGACTGGCGCGAGTGGCGATGCGGATCGATTGCGGTGGCATGGAACTCCGAAACTACGGGGTCAATGGGTCAATGGGTCAATGGGTCAATGGGTCACATCTGGCCCAACAGCTTTTTCAACCCGGCGATGTGCCGGCGGCTCACTTGGGGCTTGATATCGAGGTCGCGCAGGCGCACGAAATGCTGCCCCTCCTGGTCCCGCTCCAGGCCCTGGATGTGGACGATGGAGACCAGGGCATTGCGATGGACGCGGACGAAGCGGCCCTCGAATTCCTGTTCGAGATCGCGCAGGGTTTCGTCGAGCAGGGATTCGCTATCGCCGTGATAGGCGGTCACATACTTGTGGTCGGCCTGGAACAGGGCGACTTCCGCTACCGGCACCAGGTCCATGCCGCGGCGGCTGCGCGAGGTGATGTGGGTGCGGCCGTCGAGCACCATGCCCGGCAGCTGGCGCAATTCCGCGAGCTGCGCCTTGTTGACCCGCCGCGCCCGGTTGAGGGCCGCCGCGAGGTCGGCCTGCCGCACCGGCTTGAGCAGGTAGCCCACCGCCTGCGACGAAAAGGCCTCGACCGCATAATCGCCGTAGGCCGTACAGAAAATCACGGCTGGGGGCGGGTCCAGCTCGGCGAGGTGTTGCGCCGCGGCCAAGCCGTCCATGCCCGGCATGCGCACGTCCATGAACACCACATCGGGATTGAGCTCGCGCGCCAGCCGCACCGCCTCCTGCCCGTGACTGGCCTGGCCGACGACACGAAAACCGCCCAGCGCGAGGATCATCCGGCCCAGGCGCTCCCGCGCCAACGGCTCGTCGTCCACCAGCAGCACGTTCATGGCTCCCTCACCAGCTCAGCGGGTAGCTTAGCGTCGTCACGAAGTGGTCGCCGTCGGTGACGAACTCCACCCGCGCGCGCGGACCGAAATGGGCCTCCAACCGCCGGCGGACATTGTCCATCGCCGAGCGGCTGCCCTTATTGTGCCGCATCCGCGGATTGAAGGGGTTGCGCACCGAAACGCTGATGCGGTCGCCGCTGCGCTGCACCCGCACCTCCACCGTGCCGCCCGCGGGCAGCAACTGGATGCCGTGGTAGACCGCGTTCTCGAGCACCGGCTGCAGCGACAGGCAGGGAATCTGCACCCCGGCGCCATAGTCGCCGATCTCCCACTCGGTGCGCAGCCGGTCGCCGAGGCGCAGTTTCTCGATCGCCATGTAGCTGCGGCACAGCGCCAGCTCCTCGCGCAACGGCACCAGCGTCTGGGCATCGGTGAGGGCGCGGCGGAACAGATCGGCGAGGTCCTCGACCACGCGCTCGGCCTTTTCCGGATCGGACCCGATCAGACTGGCGATCATGTTCATGCTGTTGAACAGGAAGTGGGGGCGGATGCGCGCCTGCAGCGACTGGATCCGCGCCTCCAGCTCGGCGCGCTGCTGCACACGCAACTGCTGCTGCAGATACAGATAGCGCAGCAGGATGCCGGCCGGGATGGCGGTGACCACCACCACGTCCAGAACCCTCCCCCAACGCAACCCGGTCGCGCCGCCCCAGGATAGCAGCAGCTCCGCTGCGGCCCCGACCAAAGCCGCGATCGCCAACAGCAACAGATAACAGATCGCCGCACTCCTGGCGTGGCCGATGCCCACCAGCCAGCGATTGCACCGGCACAGCGCCACCACCCCCAGCAGGGCGATCCACAGCGCCAGGAAGGCGACGTTGCCGAAATCCGCCCAGTCGAACGCGGCGATGCCGGAGCGCGCCACCGCCACCAGTAGTGAAAGCAGCAGGGAGATCACCACCACGCCCAGCAGTCCTTCGCCCCGACACAGATCGGGCAGGAGGTAATCCGCTTCGTAGAGTGAAATCGGGCGCCGCGGCGGCAGCCACTTGTCACGCCAGCGCAATCGCCTGCCCCTTGGTGCAGTAGTTGCCGCGTTTATAATACGTTGCCTTGACACCCGCCAGCCGTATCGCGCCCCCGGAACCCACCGATGAGCGACAAGACCACCGTCAACCAAGCCTGGGGCGGCCGCTTCGGCGAAGCCACCGATGCCTTCGTCGCGCGCTTCACCGCCTCGATCGGCTTCGACCACCGCCTCTACCGCCAGGATATCGCCGGCTCCATCGCCCACGCCGAGATGCTGGCCCGCGCCGGCATCCTCACCGCAGCAGAGCGCGACGCCATCGCCGGCGGCCTGGAGGCGATCCGCGCGCGCATCGAGGCCGGCGAATTCCAGTGGTCGGAAGCGCTCGAAGACGTGCACATGAACATCGAGGCGGCGCTCACCCAGGCGATCGGCGCGGCCGGCAAGAAGCTGCACACCGGGCGCTCGCGCAACGATCAGGTGGCCACCGACATCCGTCTCTGGCTGCGCGACGAAATCGACGCCATCCTGGCCGAGCTGCTGCGCCTGCAAGCAGCACTGGTCGATCTCGCCGAGCGCGAGGCCGACACCATCATGCCCGGCTTCACCCACTTGCAGACCGCCCAGCCGGTGACCTTCGGCCACCACCTGATGGCTTGGTACGAAATGCTCGAGCGCGATCGCGGCCGCCTGCGCGACTGCCGCCAGCGCCTCAACCGCTCGCCGCTCGGCGCCGCCGCTCTGGCCGGCACCAGCTATCCCATCGACCGCGAGCTGACCGCGGCGCTGCTCGGTTTCGACGGCCCCACCGCCAATTCACTCGACTCGGTCAGCGATCGCGACTTCGCCATCGAATTCTGCGCCGCCGCGAGCCTGATCATGACCCACCTCTCGCGCGCTTCGGAGGAGCTCATCCTCTGGGCCTCGGCGCAATTTCGCTTCATCGACCTCCCCGACCGCTTCTGCACCGGCTCCTCGATCATGCCGCAGAAGAAGAATCCCGACGTGCCCGAACTGGTGCGCGGCAAGACCGGTCGCGTCACCGGCCACCTGGTCGCCCTGCTCACGCTGATGAAAAGCCAGCCGCTGGCCTACAAAAAGGACAACCAGGAGGACAAGGAACCCCTGTTCGACACCGTCGACACCTTGCGCGACTGTCTGCGCGCCTTCGCCGACATGGTGCCGGCACTGCAAGTGAACCGCGCCGCGATGCGCGCCGCGGCCAGCGCCGGCTATGCCACCGCCACCGACCTCGCCGACTA